>WQUG01000051.1 GCA_009785855.1 Actinomycetes bacterium | reverse complement strand
ATGCTAGCATTGAGGCATGGAACTTTCTGTAGCACTGAAAGAGTATCTGGCGCATCTGCGCGTCGAGCGCGGTCTGTCGCCTCACACGCTGGCGGCCTACGAGCGCGATCTGCGCGATTACCGGGACTTTCTTGAAGAGCGCGTCCATACCTCGCTCGATGACATCGTGCCCGCAGACGTCGAGGAGCATCTGGGCGCGCTCCGCACCTCGGGCCTGAGCAGCGCGAGCGTGCAGCGTCATCTGTCCGCCCTTCGGGGTTTCCATAAGTTCTGCCTGCGCGAGTCCTTCACGGAGAACTATCCGCTCAAGGCGATGGGCCGGATCAAACAGGGGCGCAAGCTCCCCGATGTGCTCAGCATAGACCAGGTCTCCCGGCTGCTTGGGGTCTTTGAGCCCTCCGATCCGATGAGCTTGCGCGACCGGGCGCTGCTGGAGCTGCTCTATGGCTCGGGGCTTCGCGAGTCAGAGATATGCGCGTTGCGCATCGATGATCTCGACTGCGAGGGCGGCGTCGTTCGTGTGGTGGGCAAGGGCGACAAGGAGCGCATCGTACCGCTGGGATCTGTCGCCACTGAGTATATCCAGCGCTACCTTGATGAGGGGAGAGCGCATCTGCATCCCAAGGGCGGCCTGCCTTCTGCGAGCGACCGCCTGTTCCTGACCAGCAAGGGCAAGCCGCTGTATCGTCAGGCGGTCTTTACCGTGGTGCGCGACGCGGGCCTGCGCATCGGTATCGAAGGTCTGCATCCGCATACCCTGCGGCACTCCTTCGCGACCCACCTGCTGGAGGGGGGAGCGGATCTGCGCGTGGTCCAGGAGCTCCTGGGGCACGCGGACCTGTCGACGACGCAGATCTATACCCACATCGATCAGGCGCGGTTGCGGGAGGATTACTTACACGCCCACCCGCGAGCAGGTCTGCGTCGTTCATGAAAAAGGCCCGCCGAATGTGGCGGGCCCTTCACGTCGGTAAAGAGTTCTGTTACTTCTTGGCCTTCAGAGCTTTCTTGGCCGCCTTGCGGTCCTGACGCTCCTTGAGCTGAGCCTGATAGGTCTCATCGACGGGCATGTCCTTTTCAGCTGCCTTCATATGGCTCGCGGCGAAGACTCCCACGGCGATGCCGATGACCAGGATGAGGAAAAGGATGACATACAGGAAGTTGTTCATGATCATCGGAATATTGTACGTGAATCCCCAGAACGCCATAGCTACCTCCAAAACGATGCGGATGTTTCTCTGTCTCTATTGTACGGGCAGTCGCCCCGCGTAGCAAGCGCCTGAGACATAAAAATGTCTGATGGGCCTGTGCGCCCTGAGAAAGGCCTCACAGGGATAAGGGAGAAATAGTGAACATTAGTTGCACATAGTATGAAATAGTGTTACTCTAACACTGGTCGGTTGGCTATCAGCTGACAGATGGCGCGTCGGCGAGGAGCAGAAAACAGGCATGTTCTACGGGAAGTTCGAACATACGATCGACGGTCAGGGCCGCGTGGCCTTGCCGTCCCAGTATCGTGACGATCTGCGTGATCGTCCTCTGATACTTGCGTTCGGTACTGACGAGTGCCTGTGGCTGTATGCGAAAGACGATTACGACGAGTTCGTGAACAGCATCGACGAGGCCTCGTCCTTCGATGAGGAGATGCGCCAGGTCAAACTGTTCTTCACGGCGGGCGGCGAACCGTTGAAGCTCGACTCAGCCGGGCGCATCCGGATCCCGCTTGAGAAGCAGGACTATGCGCGCCTTGACAAGACGGTCACCTTCATCGGGAGCCAGAAGCGTATCGAGCTCTGGCAGCCGGAGAAGATCGAGAGCTTCCTGGGGCCGATCAAGATCGACTCGTTGACGAAGAAGCTGGCAGCGATCGGAAAACTCCCATGACAGCGGGATATGCTCATACGCCGGTGATGACCCGCGAAGTCGGGGAGTATCTGGCGCCCGCGCGCGATCACATCGTGGTCGATGCGACGGTCGGCGGGGGAGGACACAGCGCGCTCTTCCTCAAGAGTCTGGGCCCCCAGGGCTTCCTGCTCGGCATCGACCAGGACGACCGCGCGCTGGCAGCCGCTGATGAGCGGCTGTCCGCTCAGAGTGCAGCGATGCGCGCGCAGGGTCAGAGCCCGGCGCCGTATCGCCTCGTGAAAGGCAACTTCCGCGACCTGGATCAGCTGCTGAGCGGCGTGCCTCTGGGATACGTCGATCGCATCCTCTTCGACATAGGGGTCTCTTCCGCACAGCTCGACGATACGGATCGCGGCTTCAGCTATCATCCGGGAGCTCCGCTTGACATGCGGATGGATCCCTCCCGGCAGAGCGCGACCGCGGCGGATATCCTGGCGAGCGCGTCTTCGGAGGAGCTGGCCGGTATCCTGCGCGCGGGCGGAGAAGAGCGCTGGGCGGCGCGGATCGCGCGCTTCATCGTGCGCGCGCGCGACAAGGGCCGTGCGCCTGCGACGAGCTCGGAGCTGGTCGAGCTGGTCAAGGCGGCGATCCCGGCACGGGAACGGCGTCAGGGTGGTCATCCGGCGCGTCGGACCTTCCAGGCCCTGCGCATCGCCGTCAACGACGAGCTCGGCGCCCTGCGCGCCGGCCTCGATCAGGCGGTCGTCTGGCTGCGCGGCAAAGGACGCATCGGGGTGATCACCTTCCACTCCCTTGAGGAGCGTGTGGCGAAGACGAGCTTGTTGGGCTGGGAGCAGCCTTGCGTCTGCCCGCCGGACCTGCCGGTCTGTGCCTGTGGGCGCACTCCGGTACTGCGTCAGTTGACCCGCGGCGCACTGCGGGCCCCTGACGACGAGGTATGCGAGAACCCACGCGCGCGTTCGGCTCGCCTCAGGGTCGCCGAGCGCATCGAAGCGATGAGCGGAAAGGAGGTGGACTGATGGGATCGGCTGCTCGCAGGACACGCGACGCGCGTCACCCTGATGTTCTCCCGTTCCGCCGGGTGTTCACGGTCGCGGTGGCGGTCTGTGCCGTGCTGGTGCTCCTTGGCTTCGGGCCGGTGTTCCTGGCAGCTCAGGCGACACGCGACAGTCAGCAGGCCCTGCTGATCAAGGAGGACCTGGACGCGGCTCAGGCACGCTCTGAGCAGCTCGAGATGCGTCATTCGGTGCTCACCTCCTCGTATCGGGTCGAGAACATCGCGAAGACCCGGCTCCGCATGATCGCCGCGACTGAAGCAGGGATGACCGTCGATCTGAGCCCTGCCCGTCCCAAGGTCGCCGCCGCCGTCGCAGCTCCGAAGCCGGCTGTGAAGCCGGCCCCGAAAGCTTCCGCGCTCGATGGTCTCGCGCGCCTGACGGCCGGTCAGTCGAGCGCCTTGATGCTGGGAGATGTCGGCCTTGCCGCGACCCGATGACAAGGCAGGCGCCTCGGGATGAGTCCACGGCGTACACAACAGGGGAGTCCTGCCAGAAAGCAGTCCTCGCAGCGTCTCATCAAGCTGTTCACGGGCTGCTTTCTGCTGTTGCTTGCCCTGGCTGTCGCCCGCCTGTTCACGGTGCAGATCCTTCAGGCGAAGGCACTGGCCCAGAAAGGCGAGAACCAGCGGATCACGCAGCTCTCGACGGCCGCACAGCGCGGGACGATCTATGATCGTTCGGGCAACGTGCTCGCGAAGTCGGTGCTCGTCTATGATGTGAGCGCCGATCCGACCCTGATCCATGACAAGACCGCGGTCGCTGAGCGTCTGCGACAAGCCTTTGGCGGTACGTCCGCGACGTATCTCGACCTGCTCAGGCGCAAAGGCCACTACGTCGTGCTCGTCCGGAAGGTCGATACGGGCGCGGCAGCGGCCTTCAGGAAGTCAGCGCTTCTGGCGCCGTCGGACAGCGCTCAGGAGAAGAAGCTCAAGGAGCAGCTGCAGACCTTCGCCTTCTCTCAGGACTACAAGCGGGTCTATCCTGGCGCGACGATCGCAGCCCAGGTCGTCGGCTTCGTGAACGCCGATGGCAAGGGGGTCGCCGGGATCGAACTCCAGTATGACAAGATCCTGCGCGGGACTCCGGGCGTGAGTTTCAGCGAGCGCGACCAAAGCGGCAATCCCATCCCCTCGGGCATCCAGAAGACCATCGCGCCCAAGCCGGGTCGCGACATCATCCTGACCGTCGACAGCGCCATCTCCTACTATGCCCAGCAGAAGCTGGACGCGACCGTCGAGGCCCATGGGGCGGTCAGCGGCGCCGTGGTCGTGATGAACCCCAAGACCGGCGACCTCTATGCGGCGGCCTCGACGCCGTCCTTCGATCCCAACAACCTGGATAAGGTCACGAACGAGGCGGTCCGCGACCGGGCCCTGGTCGACCTGTATGAGCCAGGTTCGACCTTCAAGACCGTCACGCTGGCCGGGAGCCTTCAGAGCGGCGCGGTCACCCCGCAGACGACGTTCTCGGTCCCCGGGAGCCTGCAGATCGGCGACCATGTGGTCAAGGACGCGGAGCAACATGGCGTCCAGACCATGAGCGTGACCGACATCATCCGGCAGTCCAGCAATATCGGAGCGACCCGGATCGCAGGCGCGATGGGGCTGTCCGCCTACTACCAGACCCTGACGGACTTCGGTCTGGACAAGGACAGCGGCATCGACTTCCCGGGTTCGACCAAGGGCTATCTGGCGCCCCAGGCGCAGTGGACCGACATCGG
The DNA here is from genome assembly GCA_009785855.1 of Actinomycetes bacterium. Lineage (GTDB taxonomy): Bacteria > Actinomycetota > Coriobacteriia > WRKU01 > WQUG01 > WQUG01. Next base: position 7,496 of record WQUG01000051.1, on the reverse strand, counting down.
GCTCTCTAACGCGAGCTTCGGGCAGGGGATCTCGTTGACCCCGGTATCGCTCGCGCGCTGTATCGCCGCGGCTGGCAACGGCGGCGTGCTCGTGACCCCGCACTTCCTGGCCGACGTGCCCGGCGACCATGCGCTTACGCCCGACTGGGCAAAGCAGAACAAGCAGATACTCTCAGCTTCGGTGAGCGCCGAGGTCACCCGCATCCTGGAAGGCGTCGTCACGATCGATCACCTGGAAGTCCCCGGCTTCGTCTCTGCGGGCAAATCCGGGACCGCCCAGATGGCCGAGCAGGGCAAGGGATATGTCGAGGGACGCTATGCGAGCTCCTTCGTGGGCTATCTTCCCGCAGACGATCCCCAGGTCCTGTGCCTGGTCGTGATCTTCCAGCCTTCGAAGAACGGCTACTACGGCGCCTCGGTCGCCGGCCCGACCTATGCCGACATCCTGCGCTATGCGACCTCACAGCTCAAGATCACGGCGTCGGGCAAGAGCCAGCCCAAGGCCACCGGAGGCACGGATCGTGACTAGGACCTTAGGAGAGCTACTCTCTGAGGCGGCGCTGACGCCAGAGGCGGGCGCGACGCAGGTCTGCGCGCTTGCCCATGACTCGCGTCGGGTCGTCCCGGGCACACTCTTCTTCTGTGTCAGTGGCGCGCAAAGCGACGGGCATGACTTCGCGCGCGTCGCTGTCGAGGCCGGTGCGGTCGCGCTGGTCGTCGAGCGTCTTGTCGAGGGCGTCCAGGTCCCGCAGGTCCTGCTCGCAGACAGCCGTCGGGCGCTGGCCCAGGCAGCTGCCGGCTTCTTCGATCATCCCAGCGAACAGCTGCGCGTGACGGGCATCACGGGGACCAACGGGAAGACGACCACGACCTCCATCCTGGAAAGCCTCCTGCAGGGCTGCGGCAGGACCACGGGTCTGATCGGGACGGTCGAGACCCATATCGCCGGTCGCAGGATGGCGGCAGAGCGCACGACTCCCGATGCCCTGGAACTCCAGCAACTGCTCGCGCAGATGCGTGATGTGGGCGTCAGCGACGTCGTCATGGAGGTCAGCAGCCACGCCCTCGATCTTGAGCGGACCTTCGCGACCCGCTTCGCCGTCGCTGCTTTCACGAACCTGAGCCAGGACCACCTCGACTGGCACCATGACATGGAGCGCTACTTCGCGGCAAAGAAGAAGCTCTTCTTCGAACACGAGGTCGCGGCGCGCGTGATCAACGTCGACGATCCCTGGGGCAGACGCCTCTTCGACGAGCTGAGACGCTCCGGTCTCGAGGCTTTCGCGGTGGGCGCTTCGGATTCCGACGTCGACCTGGGGCTCTCCTGGGATCCCGCAAGCGTCCGCTTCGCGCCTGATCGCACGCGCTTCACCTTAGGCGAGGCGGCGAGCCCGGTGGAGGCCCCCCTGGTCGGCGCCTACAACATCCACAACGTGCTCGTGGCCCTTGGCTGCGCGCTTCAGTTGGGACTCTCGCTTGAGGAACTGGCGCCGCTGCTTGCGACGATAGCTCCTGTCCCCGGACGCCTTGAGCCGGTCGACGCGGGTCAGGACTTCCGGGTACTCGTCGACTACGCGCACACCGACGACGCGCTGCGCACGGCCCTGGGCGCGCTGCGCGAGGTGACGCCCGGGCGCCTGATCACGGTCTTCGGCTGCGGCGGGGACCGCGACCGGAGCAAGCGGCCGCTCATGGGGCGCGCCGCAGGACAGTGCTCGGACTACGTGATCGCGACAAGCGACAACCCCCGCAGCGAGGACCCGGCGGCGATCCTCGCACAGATCGAGCCGGGGCTCAAAGAGACCCAGGTCGCCTTTGAGATCATCGTCGATCGCGCCACGGCCATCAGGCGCGCGATCGAGGTCGCGCGCGCGGGTGACTGTGTGCTCATCGCAGGCAAGGGGCATGAGGACTACCAGATATTCGCTGATGAGACGATCCACTTCGACGACCGCGAGGTCGCGCAGCGTGCCCTGGAAGAGCGGGGGAGCGCCTGATGTTCCCGTTGACGGCGACAGAGATCGCGCGGATCTGCGGGGGACGTCTGCTCCAGGGCGACGCTGGCGCCGTCGCAGACCGGGTCACCATCGACTCGCGCGCGTCCGGTCCCGGGGCGCTGTTCGCGGCCTTCGTCGGCGAGCGCGTCGACGGCCATGACTACCTGAAGCCGGCCTTCGAAGCGGGGGCGTCGGTCGCGCTCATCAGTGACGCCGACAAAGTGCGCGGTACCTGCATCCTGGTAGACGATGTCGCCGGTGCGCTCGGCGCCCTGGCGGCCCAGACGCGCGAGCGCCTGAGCTGTCCGGTCATCGCGATCACGGGCTCGTCGGGCAAGACGACTACCAAGGAGCTCCTCGCCTCGGTCCTGGCCACCGGGATCGACCCGTCGGCGCGCGTGGTGGCGACCAGCGGCAATCAGAACAACGAGCTGGGAGTCCCGCTCACCCTGCTTGCGGCAGGCGAGGATACCCAGGCGCTGATCGTCGAGCTGGGCATGCGCGCCGCCGGCGAGATCGCGGCGCTGGCAGACCTCGTGCGCCCCCGGATCGGCATCATCACGAGCATCGGGCGCGCGCATCTGGAGACCCTGGGCTCGCTCGACGCGATCGCCGCGGCCAAGGCCGAGCTTCTGTCCGCCCTGCCCGGCGAGGGCCTGGCCCTCTACCCGGATGATACGGGCTACGATGAGCTGTTGCGCAGCGCGACGACGGCGAAGCGGACCCAGACGGTGGGGGCCGGAGCGGACGCCGACTATCGCGCCCTTGACATCGACTTCGATGAGCAGGGACGGGCCACGGCCCGGGTCCAGGGCCCGGACTCTTCCTTCACGTTGCACCTGGCACTGCCGGGTCGACATCTGCTTTCTGACGCCCTGCTCGTTGTGGCCTGCGCCCATGAGCTGGGCATGGGCGACGAAGCGATCGCCCGTGCGCTGGCTGGCGCGCCCGCGGTCGATCTGCGGGGAGCGGTCGTCGAGGTCGCCGAGCTCGGGATACGACTCATCGATGAGACCTATAACGCCAATCCGGATTCCGTGGAGGCCGCCCTGCGTACCCTGGCGCTCAGGAGCACCCGGGGGCGTCGGATCGCGGTGCTGGGCGACATGCTCGAACTTGGCGACGCCTCGGAGCCCGCCCACCGGCGCGTGATCGAGCTTGCCGCCGAGCTGGATGAGTGTCTGTTCGTTTTCGGTTCCTGCTTCTCACGCGTGTGCGCGCCCCATCTCGCGTATGATGATATCGCTCTGCTGATACGCGCGCTGCGCGACTTCGTGCGCCCCGGTGACCTCGTTCTGGTCAAAGGTTCGAGGGGGATGCGTATGGAGCGGGTCGTCGAAGCGCTCAAGGAAGGAGGTCGGACATGCTGACCAAACTCGCACAGTATCCGACCTTCCAGGTCTTCCTGGCGCTTGCGGTCTCCGTGCTGTTCGTGGTGGTACTGACCCCCCTGTTCATCCGCCTGCTCAACCATCGCCAGATCGGTCAGCAGGTCCGGGTCGACGGGCCGGCCGGGCATCTGCGCAAGCAGGGGACGCCGACGATGGGGGGCGTGGTCATCCTGCTGATCGTCTCGCTGGTCTTCGCGGGCCTCACCTATATCGCTGCCCCGCGCGCGGTCCATGCTACGCCCGATACGCTGCTGAACTACACCATGGCCGTGCGCGGCGCGGTGCTGGTACTGGTGACGACGCTCGCCTGCGGTCTGTTGGGGATGATCGATGATCTCGCGAAGGTCGCGTTCGAGCGATCGCTCGGCCTGAAGGCGCGCGCGAAACTCATCGGCCAGATACTCATCGCGCTGGCCAGCGCGGTGGCGGCGGTCAACTGGGTGCATGTCGTACCCCGGCTCCAGATCCCGGCGACCCGCGCGTTCATCGATCTGGGCGCGCTCACGAGCCGCCTGACCCTGTCCACCGTGACCATATCCTTGCCCTGGCTCTACCTTGCCTTCGCGGTGTTCATGATCGTGGCGGTCTCGAACTCCGTGAACCTCACGGACGGTCTGGACGGTCTTGCGGCCGGGATCGTCATGATCGTGACCGCCGTCTTCGCGGCCATCGCCTATGCCCAGAACTCCCTGCCGATCTCGCTGCTCGCCGCCGCGATCAGCGGGGCCTGCATCGGCTTTCTCTGGTACAACAACCATCCCGCCGACATCTTCATGGGCGATACGGGCTCGCTCGGACTCGGCGCTGCCGTCGCGACCCTGGCGATGGTCACGCGGACCGAGCTCATCTTGCCGATCATCGGCGGGGTGTTCGTCGTCGAGGCGCTCTCGGTCATCATCCAGGTCGCGGTCTACAAGCGCTTCAAGCGGCGCGTGTTCAAGATGGCGCCCATCCATCATCACTTCGAGATGCTCGGCTGGTCCGAGACCAAGGTCATGGTGCGCTTCTGGATCATCGCCGGCTCCTTCGCGGCGCTCGGCTTCGTGATCTTCTTCTTCCAGTTCACCCGTCTGGGGCGATGATCATGCTCGAGTCGTGTACAAGCCTGCTCGTGCTCGGCCTGGGACGCAGCGGCCGCGCCGTGGCCGCCTCCGCGCTTGACCGGCGGCGCTTTCCTGCTCTTGAGCGGATCATGATCGTCGACGAGAAGGACACGCCCGAGCTGCGCGCGCTGGCTAAGACCCTGGACGTTGAGGTTCGTCTCGGGGTCACCAGTATCGCCGAGGGCGCCCATTTCGATCTGGGCGTACTCAGCCCGGGCCTGCCCCCCGCAAACCCGCTCACGCGCTCTGCGCAGCGCTGTTGCGACGAGCTCATCAGCGAGCTTGAGTTCGCCTGGCGGATCGCTCCGGCGACGCAGCAGTGGATCGCGATCACCGGGAGCAACGGCAAGACGACGACGACGATGCTCACGGCTCATCTGCTCAATGCGGCTGGCCGCAGCGCCGCGGCGGTCGGAAACATCGGCGAGCCCGTGACCGATATCATCTGTGCCGGAACCGCTGTGGACTTCCTGGTCGTCGAAGCTTCGTCGTTTCAGCTGGAATACACGACCAGCTTCGCGCCGCAGGCCGCAGCTCTGCTCAACATCACGGCCGACCATCTGGACTGGCACGGCTCGCTTGAGAACTATGCCCGGGCCAAGTTGAAGATCTTCGCGCACCAGCGGCCCGGCGCCCTCGCATTGGCCTGGGCCGGCGACCCCTTTTATGGTCGCGTGGCCGCGCCCGGTCTGGTGACGGTCTCATTGAGCGAACACGAGGCGCCGGCCCTGTATGTGAAAGAGGGGGTCTTATGGGACGGGGAAGAGCGGATCTGTCGCGTCGATGAACTGCCGATCGCCGGCGAGCACAACATCCTCAACGCGCTTTTCGCGACCGGCCTTGCGCGCTCGGCCGGCCTGACACCGGCCCAGATCGCCGCCGGGCTGACGAGCTTCACCGCTCCTCCTCATCGCCTCGAGTTCGTCGCAGAGGTCAAAGGTGTGCGCTACATCGATGACTCGAAGGCCACGAACCCCGACTCGGTCCGCGCCGCCCTGACGGCCTTTCCGCCCGGCGTGGTCCATCTGCTCTTAGGGGGGCGTGGCAAGCAGACGCCTTATGAGGATCTGGCGCGCGCGGCGCGCGGAAAGCTGCGCGCGGTCTACCTCTTTGGCGAGGAGGCCCCCGTCCTGGCCACGGCTTTCCCAGAGGCAGCAGGCTCGTATCCCGATCTTGGGACTGCGGTGCGCGCTGCCGCTGGCGCCGCCCGTCCCGGAGAGGTGGTCCTGCTCTCTCCTGCCTGCACCTCCTTCGACGAGTTCGACTCCTACGCCCAGCGCGGGGACTTCTTCGCAGAGCTCGTGCGCGGTCTTGAGGAGCGCTGATGGCGAAGAAGCGCACGAACAGCGTCGACTTCGCCGGAGGACCGGCGGCCCGCTATCTGCTGCTCGTCGGCGTCACGATCCTGCTTGCGATCGGACTTCTCATGGCCTTCTCGACCTCAAGCGGTGAGGCGGTCATCCGCGAGGTGAGTCAGCAGGGCCAGGCAGCTGCCAGCCAGGGGAGGTCGAACTCGATCCTCTCGCTGCTCTCAGGCCTGAGCCCCTCGGCCTTTCAGAGCGGGATCGCTCAGATGGTCTACATCGTGGTCGGAGTCGCCCTTGCCTGGCTGATCTCACGCATCGACTACCATCACTTCATCCGCTTCGCGGCGCCGATCGGACTTGCCGTCGTCGCCGGACTGATCGCGGTGTTCGCTTTCCCTCCGACGATGGGATCGCATCGCTGGATCCCCCTCGGCCCGATCACCTTCCAACCCTCGGAGCTGGCCAAGCCGGTCGCGCTCGTCATCGCGGCCAGCGCCTTCTCCTCGTTGTATACCAGGGCAGGGAGCCGTAGCAGACTTGAGGTCAGAGACTGGATCGTTCCGGCCAGCCTTATCGCGACGATGCTCGCGCTGATCATCCTCGAGCCGGATATGGGCACCACTCTGATCATCGGCGTCGGCCTGGCCGCGGTCTGGCTTCTCTGCGATCTGCCGGCACGCTTTCCGCTCGGCCTCGGTGTCGTCGGCACGCTTATCGTCGGCGCCAAGCTGATGCTCTCCAATGACTACGGCTCGAACCGCATCACGGGCTTCATCAGGACCTGGACGACGGGGCAGACCGCGTATCAGACCCTTCAGGCGCAGTATGCTCTGGCCGGAGGCGGACTGGCCGGCGTCGGTCCGGGCCTCTCGCGTCAGAAGTACACCTGGTTGACCCAGGCGCAGAGCGACTTCATCCTTGCGATCGTCGGCGAGGAGCTCGGTTTCCTGGGCACACTCGCCATCGTCCTGTCCTTCGTGCTCATCCTGATCTGCGGGATGCGTATCGCAGCGCGGGCCAAGGACCGTCTGGGGCGCTCCCTGGCGGGTGGCGCGATCGTGCTGCTGATATTCCAGGCAGTACTCAACATCTTCGCGGTCACCTCGCTGATCCCGGTGACGGGCAAGCCGCTGCCCTTCGTCACCGCCGGCGGGACCTCGCTGATCACCAGCCTGTCGCTGGTCGGGATCGTGCTTTCCGTCTCGCGTCACGGGGGTGGACGCCCTCTGCAGGAGACGACACACGCGGGCTCGCCCTTCACGCGGAGCCCGGGAGGAAAGACCCCGCGCAAGAAGCCGCCGAAGAAGGACCGGTCGCGAGCGAAAACCCGGTCGAAAAGGGAAGAGAACGAGCATGAGGATACTATTGAGTGGCGGTGGGACAGCGGGGCACATCTATCCGGCCCTGGCTCTCGCCGCTGAGCTGCGAAGTCGCGGACATGAGCTCGTCTACGTCGGCACGCCGCAGGGCCCTGAGGCGCATCTGGCCGCAGAGGCCGGTCTCGACTTCGTCGCCGCGCCGGCGGCCGGCTTCGACCGCGCCCGCCCCTGGACGCTTCTGACTTCGAGCCTCAAGATCGCGCGCAGCGCCTGGAAACTGCGTCGCTTCTTCACCCAGTGGCGCCCGGAAGCGATCGTCGGCTTCGGGGGCTATGTGGCGGTCCCGGTGGGACTCGCCGCGCGCCTCGTCCGGCCGCCT
>WQUG01000050.1 GCA_009785855.1 Actinomycetes bacterium | reverse complement strand
CGCCATTACTCACTGTGTTACCCGAAATTGTCCCACCGGTCATTGTTAGACTTGAAGGATATGTAGCGTTGCCGGAAATATACATACCACCGCCAACAGAGTTCGCAATATTGTCTCTTATGGTGCCACCAGAGATATTAATATTCACATTGACATTGGCACGAATGACACCGCCTTGACCACCAGTAGCCTTATTACCGTAAATTTCGCCACCAGAAATATTGATGTTGATTGCACCCGCTATTGTGTTTTGGGCAAAAATCACTGCACCGTCCACGGCCGTATTGTTGCGAATAATGCTGCCAGGCAATATATTGATGGTTCCACCAGTGCTGACGATTGAAATGGTGGCGTTATTGCCTGCGGTGGAGTTCTGACCCTGGATAATAGCCCCATTGTCAATATTTAATATCCCATTACCAGTTATATTGATTAGCGCGCCAGTGGAAGTGGTACCATTCACCGTAACATTCGTAAGTGTCAGCGTTGCTCCGGCATTGACGATGAACTGGTTACCAGCAGTCGTGGTGCGCGTCAGTGCATAGGGACCACCAGATGCACTCTCGATCGTGATGTTCTTGTTGGCCGCGATCGTCTTGTTGGTCGTCAGGTTGAAGCTTGCCGTCAGCTGGATGATCGTGCTGTCGCCTGCGGTCGTCGAGGCGTTCGCGATCGCCGTATCCAGGGCTGCCTCGGTCCCTACGCTGACCGTCGTCGTGACGGCTGCGGCGAGCTGGGGCGTCGCCATCAGCGAGATCGCGAGCGCGCAGCTCATCACTACTGCCAGTATCCTCTTGTGCATGGTTGACTCCCTCTTTCTTCCGGTGTTCATCTCTGATTCCCCTCCCTGTGTCGGCGTTCCTATGCTCTGATATGGACGTTGACGACCACCGGGGTCGCCTGAGTTCCCTTGCTGTCTTGCGCATGCAGGAACACCTTCCAGGTGCCTGCCTGGTTCACGTCGATCGCCGCGATGCCGGAGACTCGTACCGGCAGGGTGGCGCCCGCGCTGTCACGCGCGCTGGCCTGTGTGTCTGCCAGTATCATCGCCGGCGTCAGGGTCGTGCCCGCCGGATAGCTCACCGCCGCTGAAGCGACCGTGATCGTCGGGCGTAGTAGTGCTGGTGCCGGGGCCGGCATTGGCGCCGGTGACGGCGCCGGTTCCGGCGCTGGCTGTGAGGGCGTCTGCTGCTCTGCCTGCGACTCCTGGCCTGCGCTTCCGACCTCTGCCTCTGGCGCCGGCGTCGCTTCGATGCTCTTCGGCGCGTCGGGCTGGACTGCGGCAGGCGGCGTGTGTGCGGGGCTGGGCTGGCCGGGGCGCGTCAGCGCCCAGGCGCCTGCGCCGACGAGCAGCGCGAGCACCGCCGCGCCGATCAGTATCTTGGTCGCCGCTGGTGTGGCCGCGGCCGGAGCCGCCGCCTTGTGCTTCGCCAGCTCGCGCGCGAAGGCGTCGACGCGCCCGGCGACGTTCGGGTCGAAGGCTTTCGCTGCGAGCATCGGGGGCAGGACCGCCGCCAGGCTCGCGCTGACCGCCGCCTGCGCGCCGCCCATGTCGGCGCCGTGCAGGTCCTCTGCCATGAGGCGCGCGATCACGGTCTTGCGGGTGACCGGAGCCGTGGGCGCACTCTGCTCGTCTGTGGGCAAGAGCGCCCGCAGGGCCTGGCGCGCATCGAAGAGGCGCTTGGTTATCGCGTTCTCGCTCAGGTTCAGGATCCCGGAGATCTGCGGAAGGCTCAGGTCGGCGAAGTAGTACAGCAGGACCACTTCGCGCTGAGCGTCGGTCAGGTGGCCGATCTGCTCGAGGACTTCTTCGCGCCGTTCGCGGATGGTGAGCACTGACTCGGGCAGGAACTCTTCTGTGTGATCTGCCGCCGGTGCCCAGGCGTCCTCTGCGAGCTCATGGTCGGGGAGCTCCTGGATCTGCTGATGCTCGCGCGTGCGGCGGTTGAAGGTCGCATAGATGTCGTTCGTGGCGATGCGATAGAGCCAGGCGTGGAAGTTGCGGGGGTCGCGCAGGTCGTTCAGTTTGACCAGCGCGTGCAGGAAGATGTCCTGGACCGTGTCCTGCGCAAGCTGCTCGTCCTTGAGCCGGGTGAGGGTGTAGTAGTAGATCTGGGGGAAGTACAGCTCGTAGAGGCGCGCGAAGGCGTCGTCGCCTCCGGACTGGGCCTTCGTGACCAGGCGTGTGATATGTCGATCGTTCTGTTGGATCATGGTGATAGTTTAGATAGATCTTTGGCTTGGCTCCTTACCCCCCGAATATTACAGAAAGGTAACGACGGCTGTTGGGCAGGCCGGGGCGCCTCAGTCATGGGACACCACGGGGTCGCCTATCTTGATCAGGGAGTAGAGTTCCCTCGCCTTGTCAAGCGGCAGGTTGACGCAGCCATGCGACCCGAAGCCGGTCCGGTATCGGTCTCCCCCGAAGCTTGACTGCCAGGTCGCGTCATGGAGCCCGACCGCGGCCCCCACGAAGGGCATCCAATAGGCGACCTCGGTCCGGTATTCGGGCTTCTTCTTTCCCGGCAGCGGCTCGCCCACCAGGATCGAGGGGGAATCCATCCCGGGGCCTATCTGGTAGACGCCCGTCGGCGTGGGCTTCGAAGGGCTGCCTGAGACGATCGGGGATTCCCAGATACAGGCGCCGGTGTCGTCATAGAAGCGCGCGTACTGCTCGCTCAGGTCGATGTCACAGTAGCGCTTGCCCCAGTCGCGCTTGCCGATGCCCTCGAATCCGGAGCCCTCCTGCAGGACCGGCATCTCGAAGACCCCGATCTGCCCGGCTGCCATGCTCTGGCGGATCGAGGTCCGAAACGCGTCGTCGTCGATCTCCCAGCCATAGGTGCCGCCTGATACCGTCACCACTTTGCCGTCGAGGCGCGTGTAGGTCCGCTCGGTCCCGACGGTGTTGCAGCTGGCGACGATCTTCTCGATCCAATCAGAGAACGCCGTGTCATCGAGACTTACCTTCAGGTCGCTGCTTAGTTTCACCCACGGGGCGATCTCTGCAGGACCCAGCGTCGCGACGACGGATTCTTTCATCTTGAGCGTGAGGTTAGTCCTAATCAGTACGTTCGCATCGCCGCGCGCCGACTCGAGCCGCTTGTCCGCCGCAAATACCCGGGGCTGGAGCAGCTGCTGATCGGTGATACGGGCGCGCGGTCTGAGCGTGACGACGGCTGCCTTGACCGTGTCCTCTACCTTGCCCTGGTCAAGCGCGGTCCCGCTCTGTTCCGGCTTGATCTGGAAGGCGCGGGCCGTCGCGCTGAACTGGATCGTCGCGTCGGTCGGTCGCGTGGCGTCCTTGTTGAAGACCTGTACCTGATCCTGGACGATCTTCGAGACCCTGGCCTCGTCGCAGCTCGCAGCGATCGCCGCTGACAGGTCATGTTCCTGCAGGATCTGATACGGCCAGTCCCAGACAGCGACGCGCGCCCGAGCGTTTCGCACGCTTGCCGTCGCGTCCAGATCCAGCCCGACGTCGGGGGCGGAAAGCTCGATGGACAGACCCTTGCCCTCCGCCTTGAGCTGGTAGTCTGCGGCGGCCTTCCTCAGCACGGCGGCGGCGCGGCCGCGCGTCATCCAGGATACGTCAGGCGCGCCCATGTTCGTGCGCGGATAGAAGCAGAGCGCGAACAGAAGGCAGCCGGCAAGCCAGATCATCAGCAGCGTCGTCAGGAGGGCGCCCAGCGTGATACCCAGGACCTTGAAGAAGACGCGCGCCCTCTTGCGGGCATGCGAGGGCTGCTCATCGTTGTCAGTGGCGGCGTCCTCAGACGCGTCTGCGACGAGCGCCTCGTCCGGCGTGACCGTGGTCTCCTCTTGAGGGGCAGCCTCCTCGTCCGGCGTGGCAGCAGCCTCCTCGTGCTGTTCCGCCAGCCTCTTCTTCTGGTGTTTCCTGGTCTTGACTAACGCTTCCCGTAGCGTTCTCACTGCGAACATCCTCTCGAAGAGCAACCTGACAACGTATACTCACCGAAGACGATTATCCCACATCTTTGCGCAACGTGAGCTTCTGGCGCAGTGATCGCGGCCTCTGGCAGGCGGACCCTTCAGGGGATCGCCGCTTAGCAGCATCAGCTCCTCTGATACAATACCCTACATATGATAACTGATGCTTATAGAAGAGAGGGCGCCCGATGAACAACAGTCTGCTGAGGACCTACCTGGCCGTATTGAGCTGCGGGTCGTTCTCTGCCGCCGCCACGTCGCTGGGGATCAGCCAACCGGCGGTCACCATGCAGATCCAGAACCTCGAAGAAGAAGTCGGCCATCCCCTGCTCGACCGCAAATATCGCCGGCTCACGCTGACGGAGGCCGGGCAGCTCCTGAAGGATTATGCGGTCCGTGCCCTCGGCGAGGAGCAGGGTATCCTCGCCGAGCTCGCCTCGCTCTCTGGAGAGATCGGCGGGGAGCTTGTCGTCGCCTGCTCGACGACCCCCGGCAACTACCTCATCCCGGGCCTTCTGGGGGGTTTCCTGCGGCAGTACCCGCAGATCGAGCCGCGCCTGATGGTCACCAGCTCGCAGGAGGTCGCCTGCGCCGTCGATGCCTGCGAGGCCGACCTCGGGATCCTGGGCGCCCGTATCAGGGGACATCGTATCGACTACACGATCTGTGGACACGATGAGCTCCTGCTCATCGCGCCGCCGACACTGACCACCCAGGGCATGGGGGAGCTGGCGCTTGCGGACCTGAGCGGGTATCCCTGGATACAGCGCAACTCCAAGTCCGGGACCCAGAAGGCCATCGAAGAGCTGATGTCCGCTCAACACCTTGCGCCCGATGACCTGAACGTCCTGATCGAGCTCGATAACCCCGAAGCGATCATCGGAGCCGTCGAGGGGGGCCTCGGTATCGCCATCGTCAGCCGCTGTGCGGCAGAGAAGGCCCTGTGGCTCGGGACGGTCGCGGAGCTGCCGGTCCAGTCGCGTCCCTGGAACCGGGAGCTCTACCTGGCGCGTCCGCATAAGGCGCCGACCCGGGCTGCTGATGCTTTCGCAACCTACCTGCTCGAACACCCTCTCTGATCGTGCTGGACACCCGCTGGCGGTGTTGCTGCAAAGCTCACGTGCCCAAGCACGCTACGCTTCGCAGCGCCTTGCCAACGGGTGTCGATCACGATCAACGCCCTGAAAACGCCCTGAAAGAAAAAGAGCCCCGGTTCTGCCGGGGCTCTCTCTTATATGAGTGTGCTCTCAGTATTACAACTCGAAGTGGATGTTGCTCTTCAAATGACACGCCTCACAACTTGCCTTCGTATGGCAGGTATAGCAGGTGTTCACGGTCTGGATCGGGGCGACCGGCCAGGCGAAGTCCTCGCTCTTGGCAGAACCCGTGCTCTTGCCCGCGGCAAGGTCGTCGAGCTTGCGCTGGACGCTCTCTGGAGTCGGAGCCTTCTGGCGCGTCTCTTTCTCGGCCTCTTCGACCCGCTTCTCCTCGTTGATGAACAGCCGTCCATGCTTGTGCAGGTAGTTGGCGACCAGGTGGTCCTTGGGCTTGAGGTTCGTGGTGTCCATATGGCAGACGGAGCACTTACCTGAGGCGACGGCGCCGGCGTCCAGGCTGTGGCAACGGTAGCAGCCGTTCATCGTCATATAATCGACATGCGGGAAGGCCTTCTCGCCCGTACGGGGCTGAACGCCGACCAGCGTCAGACCGCTCTCGTTATGACCAGCGCGGTTATGGCAGAAGGTGCAGCGGATCTTCAGGTTCAGGTGCGTCTTGTGCTCGAAGATGATCCCCGAGCTCGTCGTCACCTTGCGGGTCTCCAGATCATGGCACTGCGTACACTGCGTATCGGGGAACTCGATGCTGGAGAGCGCGACCTTGCTCAGCGGATTGAGCGGGACTTCGAAGCTGTTCGCGAAGGTCACCGGGAGTTCTCCTACGGCGGCCTCCACCTTATGGATCATGAAGACGACCGGGTTTGCGCCTGCCGGCATATGACAGCTGAGGCAGGAGACCTGGTTGTGAGAGCCGTGCCGGTAGGCCGCGACCGCGTCATCCTGCACCTTGTGGCAGCCCACAGCGCAGAACCAGTAGCTCGAGGTCGCCGCGATCGCCACCATGACGAAGGCGATCAGGCAGATCAACACAACGCCGGTCCAGATGATCGCGCGCGGACGTGACACCGGGTTACGGAACACTTCGATCGGATGCATTGCCATCGGGGGATACCCTTCTACTCGGTCGAGCGCTCAAGCGAGCGCGCCTGACGCAGGAATCTACTCTTTGATTCTAACGGAAGTATATCGGACACTGCAAGTAAGTGTCAGCGCGGCTGTCAGCGCGGACGACAGGCGCCGGAGTAGTCGCCGCCAAAGGCGCCGGATATCCTGACCACGTCACCCGGTTGCGGGGCATGGATCATCAGTCCTCCACCGATATACATGCCGACATGGTAGGCAGGATACCCGAAGAAGACCAGGTCGCCGGGCTGAAGGTTAGCGCGGCTGACCGCGGGATAGGCAGCCTGCTGGGCCGAGGCGACGCGGGGGATCGAGATACCGACCTGGCGATAGCAATAGCTCGTGAGCCCCGAGCAGTCGAAGCCAGAAGGCGAGGAGCCGCCCCAGACATAGGGCACCCCGAGAAAGCTTTTCGCGATCTCGACCACGCCGCTTTGCGACGGATAACCGGGATCCGCGATGCCGGGCTCGATGCCGGGCGATCGTGCCTGACGTTGGGAATCCGCCAGCGCGGCAGCGGCGGCCTGGGCCTGCAGGGCCGCGACTTCGGCCTCGATGCCCGCAAGCTTACTCTTCTGCTCGGCCAGGTTCGCCTCGACGCCCGCCTTGATCTGCTCCATCTGATCCGCGGATGCCTGAGCCTGCTTCGTGTTCTCCGCAAGCTTGCCCTGGAGCGCGGTCGTCTGGTCGCGGAGCTGCTTGAGCTCGATACTGCTCGCGGCGTCCTTCTGGTTCAGCTCGCCGAGGAAATCCCAGAGCTGGGCGAACTGCTGGAAGTCGGTCGCCCCGAAAAGCACGTCCGCGAAGCCGGTCGGCCCGCTGCGATACATCTCAGCAGCACGGTTGTTGAGGTGCTTCTGCACGACGGTGAGCCGCGCCTTGGTCTTGTCGAGCTTGTCCTGATTGGCCTTCTGATCGGCCTGTGCCTTCTCAAGCTTCGCCGCAGCCTGGTAGTAATCGTTGCTTGCCTTGTCCAGGGCGACGTTGAGGTCCTGGATCTCCTGCTGGACGACCTGAGCCTGCGCCCTCTTATCGGAAGCCGGCGTCGCCGAGGCTGCCTGCGGAAGACAGATCACACAGCTTAACAAAAGCGCGCAGAGCACGCTTACTATCCTCGTTCGTATAGGTCGCACAGCCATATCCTGGTCCCGTTCTCCGGTCGGTCATCCTCCCCGGCCGTCATCTGCATCGAGGGGAAACGTACTGGTGACCAGTATAGCAGATTTCGCGCCTGCCTGCCCTCGCTCAGCTCCGGAAGATGACGTCCAGGATCACTGCTGCAAGGTGCTGAAAGCCCTGCTGAGAGCTGCGCAGGCCGGGATCGGGGACGATCGGAACGCTCAGGTTACGATCCCCTGACAAAACGATCCCCTCCTCTGTGCGCGTCAGCGTGACGCGCAGGACCGGACCGGGCGATGCGTCTGCGCTCCACAGGCTCATCGGCGCCGCATCGTCCTTCAGCGCGCTGATGACCGCCACCCGGGCGTTCGGCTGCGCTGCCTGCGCGAGGTTGGCGACCCGTCGCGCGATGCGATACGAGTCCGCGTCGGTCGCGACCAGCTCAAGGGCCGCCTCTTCCATCAGGGCGTTACGATCCCGAGGGCGTCCAGCTGACGCTGAATGCGCGGGGACGCTCTTCCCGCCCCAGATATGGCGCAGGGCCTGCAGAGCGTCGAAGGTCGCCGTACCGACCACCCCGTCGCCCTCCAGACCACTGTCGCTCTGGAACTCGCTGACCGCCCGCTCGGTCCAGGCGCCGAAGATCGCGTCGGCGGGGCCGCAGTAGAAACCCAGGGTGTTGAGCACTTCCTGCAGCTGGGCGACGTCGTTGCCGTGGAAGAAGGGGGCGCGCAGGTACAGCAGACGATCCCCGAAAGAGAAGCTGCTGTCCACAAGCGCCGACCAGGTCCGATCGTCGACCAGACCCGTCACCGGCAACTCCGAGACCTCCTGGAAGCGCTCGATCGCCTCCTGCGTGTCCCGCTGGAAGACGCCGTCGACGCCGCTTTGCCCCAGCTGGTAGCCAAGGGACAGCAGGCGACGCTGGATATCCTCGACCGCCGGACCCCGGTCGCCTCTCTTGATCACATTCATCGTCATGGGCCCTCTATTCTATACTATACATTGCCCGGTCCTCACCTGACGAAACGAGTTCGAGTCCATGTCGCACATCCATATCCCTGACGGGGTCCTTCCCCCCTGGCTATGGATCGCTGGCTGGGTCGCCTGCGCGATCTGGGTGAGCGTGGTCTGCGTCGTGGGCCGGCGCCGCTGGGATCTGCGGCGCAAGGTGCCGCTGGTGGCCATGGCGAGCGCGCTCATGATCGTCGCGATGACCTTCGAGCTCGTCCCCCTTGATTACCACCTGAACCTGAGCGTGATCGCCGGGATCCTGCTCGGACCCTTCCTGGCGCCGCTTGCCGCGTTCATCACCGAGATCTTCCTGGCGCTGACGGGACACGGCGGCGTCACGGTCGTGGGGCTGAACACGCTGATCCTGAGCGTCGAGATGATACTGGGTTGGGCGCTGTTCGCCGGACTGCGCTGGCTGCTGCGGGCTCTGCTGAGAGACCGCAGGCGGCTGCGGATCGCCCTGGCGAGCGCCCTGGCAAGCGCCCTGGCGCTGGCCGCAGCGACGGGGCTGACCGTCGGGGTCATCGCTCTGGCAAGCCCCCGGCTGGCAGGCATGCGGGCGCAGACAGAGATCGGCGCCACCGAGGGCAAGGAGCAGTTGTCGCTTACGACCTTCGTCACGGTGATCGCGGTGCTCGGGCCGATCGGCTGGGCGCTGGAAAGCGCGGTGACCACCGTGGCGGTCGTGTACCTGGACCGCCTGCGCCCCGGCCTGATCGAAGGGGGGAGGCCGGATGCGGCTGACTGACATCGACAGCAGCGCGACGGCCAGTCCCGGCGGCTGGCTGCATCGCATGCCAGCGCCGCTCAAGCTGCTCGGTGTGGCGGCGGCGGTCGCCTGCGCCCTGCTCAGCTGGAACCTGTGGGTATTGGGCGCGCTCGCCTGCCTGCTCATCGCGGGGGGACTTTCCGCGCGCCTGCGCCCGAAGCTGCTGTTGGGGCTGGCGGCCTACCCGCTCGTCTTTTCGCTCTTGCTGGTGGCGACCCTGAGGCCGGGCTGGATCGTCAGCGCCGCCCTGCTGCTCAAGGCCTTCTGCAGCGCGCTGGCCGCGGTCTGTCTCGTGCTTTCGACCCCCTATCCGCGGATCTTCGCGGTGACCGGGCGCATCCTGCCGCAGCTGCTGGGCGACGCGCTGCTCATGACCTATCGCAGCCTCTTCCTTTTGGGGTCGGCCGCAGGCGACCTGTTGCGCGCCCTGCGGCTGCGCGGGGGACTGAGCTGGCGCCATCCGCTGCGGATGCTGCGCGACGGGGGAGATCTCTTCGGGGCTCTGATCATGGTCGCCCTCGACCTGAGCGAGCGCGACTACGAGGTCCTTTACCTGCGCGGATACGATGGCCAGCTGCGCATCGACACCGGACGCGTGGCCAAGGGGCCTGTGGCCAAGGGGCCTGACCCCTGTATCACCACCGACACGAAAGGAGGGGGCTGATGGACGTCCCCCGTACTGCGTCCGGTGCGCCGGACTGCGAGCTCTGCCAGAAGCACCTGCACCGTCACGGGCCGCATCCCGCCGACGTCGCCTACGTCAGCTGCGTTCTGCACAGTTATGGGGACGGCACCTCGGTGCATCTCTGCGGGCTCGACTTCTGCGCGCACAAGGCTGAGCGCACGGTGCTCCTCGGTCCCAACGGCGCCGGGAAGTCCACGCTGCTCGCCCACCTCCTGGGGCTCCTGCACTCCGAGGAGGGCGTCGTCAGGGTCTTCGGCGTCGACCCTGGTCGGAACTGGAGGGCGATCCGCGAGCGTATCGGCGTGGTGCTGCAGAACGTCGACGTCCAGCTCATCATGCCCACGGTCTATGATGACATCTGTTTCTCGGCGCGCCAGTACGGCTGGGAGCGCGCGCGCATCGAAGAGGCGGCGGCGGCGATCATGGAGCGCCTGGGGATCGCCGGTCTCGCCGAGCGAGCGCCCCAGAGCCTCTCTGGCGGAGAGAAGCGCAAGGTCGCCCTGGCCGGAGCGCTGCTGACCCGCCCCGAGCTCCTGGTACTCGACGAGGCCTTCGAGGGGCTCGACCCCTCCTCGCGCGCCGAGATCGTCGAGCTGCTGAGCGAGCTTTCGCACGAGGAGGGCGTGAGCGTCGTGCTGACGACCCATGACATCGACGCGGTCGCAGACATCGCCGACTACTGCTATGTCCTGCGCGCAGGCGGCGAGATCGTCCTGTCAGGCAGCCCGGCGGAGGTCTTCGCGCATGCCGACCTGCTGGAGGCCTCCAACATCCGCCCTCCGGTCTTAGCCGAGCTCTTCGAGCAGCTTGGCAACCCCGCGCGCCCGCTGACCGTCAAGGCGGCTGTCGAGGTCCTGAAAGATCCGGGCATGTTACAATCTGAAACGAACACCGCCCCAGAGGTCGGCGGGATCGGCGAAGGAGGTCATGTGTGAGCTTCGAGCTCTACCTGAAACGCAGCCAGAACAAGATGGATCGTCTGGTCACGAACTTCTATAAGAAGCGTGGCGACGACGACATCAAGCGCTATCTCTACGCGCCCCTTGAGCGCTACAGCCGCAACGCGGGCAAGCGGCATCGGCCTCTGATCTGCCTGATCGCCTGCGAGGCAGTCGGCGGAGACCCCCGACGGGCCGAAGCCGCGGCGGCGGCCATCGAGCACTTCCACACCGCCGCGCTGATCCATGACGACATCCAGGACGAAGCTTTGACCCGGCGCGGCGAGCCCTGCTTCCATGTCACCGAGGGCGTGGCGCTGGCGATCAACGCGGGCGACCTGGCGCTGTCGCAGGTCACGGGCGCGGTCGTCGCCGACCCCCTGCTGGATGACGCGCTGAAGATCCGCGTGTTAAGCGAGCTGGTCGACATGACCACACGCACGATCGAGGGACAGGCGCTTGATATCGGCTGGGTCCGCGACGACCGCTTCGACCTGCGCGTCGAGGACTACCTGAAGATGGCCCGGCTCAAGACCGCCTACTACTCAGGTGCGGTGCCTCTGGCGATCGGCGCGATCATCGGCGGCGCCAGCGAGAGCACGATCGAGGCCCTGCGCAGCTTCGGCATGGCGACGGGACTGGCCTTCCAGATCCAGGACGACATCATCAACCTGACGGGACAGGACCGCAGTAAGGACTTCCGCGCCGACATCACCGAGGGCAAACGCACGCTGATCGCGATCCATGCCCTGAACCACAGCGAAGACGAGGCGCGGGCACGGCTGCTGGAACTGCTCCGGGCGCACACGAGCGCTGCGGGCGAGCTGGCCGAGGCCGTGGCGCTGATGGAGGCGAGCGGCTCGGTCGCCTTTGCCGGGGACTACGCGACGGGTCTGGTCGCCGACGCGAAGGTCGCGCTGGAGGGCGTGCTGCCCGACAGCCACGCCAAGGAGCTCCTGCTGTCGATGGCCGACTTCTTCATCGAGCGCAGCAACTGAGAGCGCGTCTGCGACCGACTTCTTCGCCGCGCGCGGAAACCAGGCATACGTTGAGTTGATCCAAAGCGATGAAGCGCTGGAGTTTCTACTCCTGATATTGGTAGCCGCGAGGCCCTGGTAGCTCTGGTAGCCTTAGTAGCCGCGGGGGCATCCGTTCCCCTCAGGACAGGCAGTGGACTCCTGTGATCCGGCGCCGCCGCAGTCCGCACCCTTCGGGCCGCCCATCATGGCGCCGTTTCGCATTCCCCGGCCATCCTGCATGCTTAGAGAGTCCTGCATCCGCATCTTCATCATGCCGGATCGGTTCGCGCGCCCGCCGAACGCCAGAGCCCCGGCAGTAACGACCAGGCAGCAAAGGCTGAAGACGGCAAGCGCCATCGCGACCCAGAACCAGACCAGCTTGTAGAAGGGCGCCTTGCGATGCGCGGCTCCTGACGGGGCTGACGCTGGCGTCGAGGCCTCCTGTTCGGAAACTACCGGTGAA
>WQUG01000049.1 GCA_009785855.1 Actinomycetes bacterium | reverse complement strand
CCGGGGCAGTTCGTGTTAGGCTCGACCATCGAGCGCATCGAGCTTTCCGACGACATCGTCGCGCGCCTGGAGGGCAAGAGTTCGCTCGGGCGCCTGGGGCTGTTGATCCACTCGACGGCCGGCTATGTGGACCCCGGCTGGAAGGGGAGATTGACCCTTGAGCTCTCGAATGTGGCGAACCTGCCCATCCTGCTCGTGCCGGGGATGCCGATCGGTCAGATCTCGTTCACGCAGATGACGACGCCGGTCGACCGTCCCTACGGACACGTGAGCCTGAACAGCAAGTATCAGGACCAGGAGGGGACGACCCCCAGCAAGATGTACCAGAACTGAAAACGCGCTGGACGCTCGCTGGCGTCGTTCCCGTAGAACGCGCGGGCGAAAGCCCAGCGCGTCCAACGGCGCCTGGCCAGCGAACGTCGATCGCGTTTTTGTTGCAGAAAATGCTAGATGCGGCGGGTCAGGCGCTCGATAAGCGGCTTTGGCGCCAGACGGAAGAGTGACTTGCCCCGGCGCGAGGTCATGAGCGGATAGATCCGCAGCCTCCAGGCGATCATGCGGCGCAGGTGGTCGGTGCCACGCTTGTGCGTAGCCTGGACGCACTCTGGGCTTCCTCCTGCAGCGATCGCGCGACCGGCGGATCGTCCGCTGTCCATCGCCCAGCTGATGCCCTCGCCGGAGGTGGGGGACAGGAACCCGCCCGCCTCGCCGGCCATGAGCACCCGGCCGGCGCCGGCGACGATGTCTTTCGCGCTGCGATGCTTGAGCGCCGACCAGCCCTCCCGCTTGATCGACTCACCCAGGTTCAGGCGCTGCCGCAGGATATCCAGGGCGCGGTCCTGCTGCTCGGTCGGGCGTTTGGTACCCGGGTAGTAGATCAGCCCGACCAGGGCGCGTTCGTTCTTGGGGATGACGTAGCCGATCGCCAGATCGGGCACCTCGCCGGTCCAGAAGCAGTCGAAGACCGCGTCGACCGGGCCGGTGCGCAGGCAGAAGTCCTGGACGGTCAGGTAGCAGTCGAAGGGCGCAAGCCCCAGGGCGCGGCGCACGCGCGAACGCGAGCCGTCGGCGCCGACGAGCCAGTCGCAGATCACCACGCGCTGCTCGCCGCGGGCATCCAGGGTCACCCGGAGCCGTCCGTCGGCGGTCTCTTCGTGGCCCACATACGAGCAGGCGTCCCAGACCTCAGCCTTGTCTGCGATAAGCGAGATCATCCATTCGTCGAAGGGCTTGCGGTCGACGTTACCAAAGCTCAGCTTCGTGTCGTAGCGGTACTGGTGGTCCCAGTCGTTGTAGCGGAAGTAGACGGTGTCGGGCTCCAGCAGAAGTCGCCCCGGCATCTGCACGCCCATCTCCGCGAAGATCTGCTGCGAGAGGGGGTGGATCATCCCGCCGCAACTCTTGTCGCGGGGCAGCGTGAAGCGATCGACGACGAGTACCGGACCTGCGGCGGCGGCGTAGAAGGCCGCCAGGATGCCGGCAGGTCCTGCGCCGACGATGAGCGTATGGACGGAGGTCTGGACGGAGGTCTGGGTAGAGGTCATATCAGTCATGGCAACGATTATAGCGGATGTGGCGTGTGACGAATGCGTGGCGAGGAGGCAAACGGCGCTTTTACCTGTGCTAGACTGAGCTACTGGGATAGCGCGGAAAAGAAGGAGTGTTCAAGCCCATGGCCGTTTGTTGGCGTACGCGAGAGTGCGATCAGGAGATCCAGAAGGACTGCCAGCACGCTCTGACGGATTATGACATGTGCCCGACGAAGTGTTTCTTCGCGGCCTGTGACCGGCCGACCCATGAGATCACGACCGATCCTGCGCTGGTATTCGACCCCGAGGTCGATCGCAGCCAGGCCCTGAAGCAATCGTGCCTCTACTGTGCGTTCTTCCTGACGCACGGACCCCGGAAGCAGACGGATCCGGAGTCAGGGCGGTATAATGAGAGCCCATGAAGGAGAAGTTGTCTGATGCCTGCGTTTGAGATGGAATTCGAAGTCCTCTGCCCCCACGATGGTATGGTCACCGTCGGACTCACTGATATCGAGGGGGTCAAGATCCAGAGTGACGACCATGCTGAACTGCTGGTCCGTTGCCCCCGCTGCGGCACGCTCATCACCGTCATCACCCAGCTGCCGGCCGACATGCCGGCCGCGCTGATGCACGTCATGGAGGCGATCTCGCACGGGATCGACAGCCCTCTGGCCGAAAGTCGCCTGAACGCCCTGTTCACTCAGATGGAGAGCTGGACGATGGGCCCGGACTTCGAGTCCGCGGCCGGCGGGCCGGACCTCAGCGCTCTGCGCGAGCTTGATGAGACCGAGGAGTCCCATGTCGGCTACTTCCGCAGCGAGCTCGATAAGCTGGACTCCGTCGACGAGTTCCTGCAGAGGCTCGACGAAGACTAGTTCCGCCCTGGCAAGAAGGAGAACCCTATGAACCCTCTGGTATGGCTCATCCTGGCGATCATCGTCGCCCTTATCCTGGCGATCATCGTGGCGACCTACAACCGCTTCATCGTCTATCGTGGGCGCATCGACAACGCCTGGGCACAGGTCCAGGTACAGCTCAAGCGCCGTTGGGACCTGATCCCCAATCTGGTCGAGACGGTCAAGGGCTACGCCGCGCATGAGTCCGGGACCCTTGAGGCGGTCACGGCAGCCCGGGGCGCCGCCGTCAGCGCCACTACGCCGGCGTCAAGCGCCCAGGCCGAAGCGGGACTGAGCGCTGCGCTGCGCCAGCTGCTGGCGGTCGCGGAATCCTACCCTGACCTGAAGGCGAACCAGAACTTCCTGAGCCTGCAGGGGGACCTGCGCGATACTGAGGACAAGATCTCCTACGCGCGGCAGTTCTTCAACGACACGGTCATGAACTACAACATCGCGATCGCGCGCTTCCCCGGGGTGATCATCGCCAACCTGTTCAACTTCAAAGCGCGCGAGAGCTTCGAGGCGCCGACAGATGAGCAGGACGCCCCGAAGGTATCCTTCGAGACGGCGCCCCCGGAGGCCGAGTGACTCACCTTTTCGAAGCGATCACGCACGCTCTGTCGAAGGTCGATCCGACGATATTTTCCCTGGGGCCCTTTTCGGTCCGCTGGTATGGCATGGCGTATCTGGTCGGCTTCGTCGTCGGCTACTTCATCATCCGCTTCTTCAATAAGCGCTGGAAGCTGGGCATGGACGGCGATGATCTGCTGACCTTCCTGCTCATCATGATCGTGATCTGCATCGTCTCGACCCGGCTGTTCTACTGCGTGTTCTACAACCCGCGGTACTATCTGCAGCACCCGCTTGACGTCTTCAAGACCTGGGACGGCGGCATGTCGTTTCATGGCGCGATCATCGGCGGGGTTGCCGCCCTGGCGCTCGCGTCGCGCCAGCTCAAGCAGCCCTTCCTGCGGCTGGCCGACCTCTGCGCCATCGCCCTGCCCTTCGGCCTGTTCCTGGGGCGCATCGCCAACTTCATCAACGGCGAGCTCTGGGGGAGGGTCACCAAGGCGCCCTGGGGCGTCGTCTTCGATGCGGCAGGGCCGCTCCCGCGGCATCCCTCGGCCCTGTATGAGGCGCTGCTCGAGGGCCTCGTCCTCTTCTGCATCATGCTGGCGCTGGCCCTGCGCCCCCGGCTCTGGCCGCGCGGTTTTCTGGCAGGCGTGATGATGACGCTCTACGGCGTCTTTCGGATCTTCAGCGAGTTCTTCCGTCAGCCGGATGCGCAGCTCGGTTTCCTGCTGCATACGCAGTGGTTGACCATGGGGATGCTGCTCTCGACGCCGATGATCGTCGCGGGCCTGTTCTTCATCTACCGGGCCCTGGCGGGGCGTGATCGCTTCGCAGCCTTGCTCCCGGGCAACAAAGGAAAGGTTCAAGCATGAAAAAGCTGGTATATGTCCTGTGCGCGCTGCTGCTCGCGCTTTCGGTGACGGGTCTTGCCGCCTGCGGCAAGAAGAAGCCGCCGGTGGTAAAGAAGCCGACTCCCAAACCGAAGGTCGTCGAGAAGCCCAAGCCGACCTGGCCTCTGACCGGGCTGGTCACGACCGACACCACGGCCGCCGCCCGCTTCCCCCTCTCCGTCAAGATCGAGAACTCCACGCTCGCGCGTCCCCAGAAGGGGGTCAACAGCGCCGACATCATCTACGAGACGCGGGTCGAGGGCGGCATGACCCGCTGGAACTGCCTTTTCCACTCGCAGATCCCCGAGGAGGTCGGCCCGGTGCGCTCGGCGCGCCTCTCCGATATCTGGATCGTTCCGCAGTACCAGGGCCTGCTCTTCTATTCGGGGGCCAACGATCAGGTGATCTCTGCCCTGGACGGCGCCGGGCTCAACAAGACGGGCGTGAACTCGCTGGGTGATATCTATCACCGCGTCGATTTCCGGGAGGCGCCGCACAACCTCTACCTCTCACTGTCGCAGGCCTATACGGCGGCTGCTCAGGCCGGGGTCGCGATCACGGCATCGGGAGCGCGTCCAGGGCTGGCCTTCGGGGAGTTGCCTTCGACCGAGACGACGGCCTCGGGCCTGGCGCTCACGATCCCCTTCTCGCCGACGGCGACCAGCAGCTGGACCTGGGATGGCGCGTCCGGGCACTATCTGCGCAGCACCGACGGCGAGGTCCATATCGACGCCGCGACGGACCAGCAGCTCTGGGCCACCAACATCGTGGTCATGTGGGCGCCCTATCCGCAGGCCTCCGCACTCGACCCGGCGGGCAACCCCACCTTCGACACCGACCTCGGGGGCAGCGGCAAGGCGGCGGTCTTTCGCAACGGACTTCGTATCGACGGCACCTGGACGGCGACCAGGAACGCTCCGCCGACCTTGACCGACGCTGCCGGCAAGGTCATCCCGCTTGAACCGGGGCGCACCTGGTTCGAAGTCCCGGAAACAGGCACGACCGTCACGAGCAAGTGAACGCCCTCTGGCTACGTTTCCGAAGGTCTCGCGGCCTCAAGGCCGCCACGACCTCCGGCGCCTTGCCAGATGACGTTCATCTCGTGACTTAGAAAGAGGTAAGGGTGAGTGGCAGTAAAGGTATGAAGCGGGTCCTGGCGGTCCATGATGTCAGTTGCTTCGGCAAGTGCTCCCTGACGGTGGCCCTGCCGATCATCTCTGCGGCGGGGATCGAGACGACGGTCCTGCCCACGGCGGTGCTCTCGACGCACACCGGTGGCTTCGAAGGCTTCACGTATCGTGATCTGACCGCCGACATCGCGCCCATCGCCCTGCACTGGCAGACCCTGGATCTCCACTTCGACGCCATCTATACGGGCTTTCTGGGAAGCCTCGAGCAGATCGATCTTGTCATCGAGCTGATCTCTCGTCTGGCAAGCGAGGACACGCTCGTGATCGTCGATCCCGTGATGGCCGATCACGGCGAGCTCTACGGGATCTTCGGCGCAGACTTCCCGCAGGCTATGGCGCGCCTGGCCGCCGTTGCCGATGTGATCATCCCCAACGCGACCGAGGCGGCGCTGCTCCTGGGGCGCCCGTGGACGCCGCCGCCCTACACGGAGGCGCAGGTGCGTGAGCTCTGCGCGGCGCTCTGCGCTGAGCTTGCCGTGCCTGCGGCGGTGCTGACCGGGGTGTCCTTCGAGGCTGCCCGCCTGGGCGCGGCAAGCTTCGAGGCCGCTTCGCAGACCTTCTGCTGTGCCCAGGAGGAGATCGTGCCCGAGATGTATCACGGCACGGGGGATGTCTTCGGCTCGGTGCTGGTGGCCGCGCTCGTGAAAGGAGCGACGCTGGCCCGTGCCTGCGAGGCGGCGGTGCGCTTCACCGTCGCCAGCATCCGACGCAGCTATGAGGCAGGGACGGACAACCGTTACGGCGTCGATTTCGAGAGCGGGCTTGCGGGCCTGGACGCACTCATCGAGTCCGTCTGCACCCGGTGATATACTCATAACAGAGAAGTAAAAAAAGCACCTGTCTGAAAGGTCATCACCACTATGTCTGGACATTCCAAATGGGCGACCACGAAGCACCGTAAAGCGGCGCAGGATTCGAAGCGCTCCGCCCTCTTCGGCAAGCTGACGCGCATCATCTACGTCGCGGCGAAAGAGGGCGACCCCAATCCCGCGAACAACGCCGCCCTGCAGCAGGCCATCGACAAGGCGAAGTCCTACAGTCTGCCCAAGGACAAGATCGAGGCTGCCATCGCGAAGGCCAGCGGCGTGGGCGCCGACGGAGCGGTCTTCGAGGAGGTCGTCTACGAAGGCTACGGCCCGGCCGGCGTGGCCATCATGATCGAGACGCTGACCGATAACCGCAACCGGACCGCCGCCGACGTGCGCTCTGCCTTCTCGAAGGCGGGCGGCAACCTGGGGACGAGCGGTTCGGTCGCCTTCCAGTTCGAGCGCCGTGGTCAGATAATGGTCGATCCGGGCGAGATGGATGAAGACGAGTTCCTGTTGCTGGTGGCTGATGCGGGGGGCGAGGATATCGAGGCGGAAGGCGAGGAGGTCTATGTCTGGACCAAGCCCGACGAGGTCGCGATGGTGCGCAAGAACCTGGCAGAGGCCGGCGTCGCGGTCACCGGCTCCGACCTCGTGATGGTCGCCACTAACCCCGGCGCGATCGAGACCTCAGAGGCGAAGAAGGTCATGCGTCTGATCGAGCGCCTTGAAGAGAGCGACGATGTGCAGACCGTCTATCACACGATGCAGCTGAGCGACGAGCAGCTCGATGAGCTGGACGGATAGCGTCCGGCGATGATCATCTTAGGGGTCGATCCAGGCCTGTTGCACACCGGATGGGGCGTCATCGAGGCCCGGGGGTCGCAGATGCGGGCCCTGTCCTACGGCTGTATCGACACGCGCTCTGGCGAGGATCTGGGTCGACGCCTGCAGGCGATCAATGCAGGCATCAGCGAGGTCATCGAGCGCTACCGCCCCGAGGCGGTCGCGATCGAGGACGTGTTCTTCGGGGTCGACGCCAAGGCGGCGTTCTCGGTCGGGGAGGCCCGGGCGGCCGTCATCCTGGCTGCGGCTTCTGCGGGCCTGAGCCCGGTCCACTATCCCCCCCGTCAGGTCAAGCAGGTCGTCGTCGGCGGCGGCGGAGCCGAGAAACAGCAGGTCGCCTACATGGTCAGGCTCCAGTTGGGCCTCGATCATGAACCCCGGCCGGATCACTGCAGCGATGCGCTCGCGATCGCCCTGACCCATGCGACGCTCAACCGCAGGGCAGAGGTGCAGGTATGATCGCGCATCTGGCAGGGACGATCGCGGAGAAGAGCGCCGAGGGCGTCGTGATCGACGTCGCGGGCGTCGGCTACGCCGTGAGCGCCCCGACCGATACGCTCGCGAACCTGGGAGCGGTCGGCGACGAGGTCCTCCTCTACACCTACCTGCATCTGCGCGAGAACGAGATCGCGCTCTATGGCTTTACTGACGCGGAGCAGCGCCGGGCCTTTCTGGCGCTCATCGCTGTCTCGGGCATCGGACCGAAGGTCGCCCTGGCAGTGCTCTCCGCGCTGACGCCCCAGCTTCTGGGCAACGCGGTGACGACCGAGGATGTCGCGACGCTTTCCAGCGTGCCCGGCATCGGCAAGAAGACGGCGCAGCGCATGATACTGGAGCTCAAGGGCAAGCTGGGAGCGGCGCCTGAGGCGGGCGCAGGAGCGACCGCCCCAGGTGTCGCTCCTGCTGCATCGCCGGTCGCTGAGGCGCAGGCGGCGCTCTTCGCGATGGGACTGACTCCCGTTGAGGTGGCCGAGGCCCTTGTGGGCGCCCCGGCTGATGGCACCACGGCAGAACTCCTGAGGTACGCCTTGCACCGGCTGGGAGGGGGCGCCTGATGGTCTCGACCCGCTGGGAAGCAGACGACACCGCCCTGCCCACGTCCGGTCGCTTCGTCTCCGGCGCCGCCGAGGGCGCCGAGGACAGCGCGGATCTCAGCTTGCGCCCGACCACGCTTGCGGACTACCTGGGGCAGACCCGCGTCAAGGACAACCTCGGGGTGCTCATCACCGCGGCCTTGCAACGCGGCGAGCCGCTCGATCACGTCCTGCTCTCCGGCCCGCCGGGGCTCGGCAAGACGACGCTTGCGACGGTCATCACCCATGAGCTGGGAACCCAGATCAAGCAGACGAGCGGACCTGCCATCGAGCGCGCGGGCGATCTGGCAGCGATACTTACGAACCTGGAGCCCGGCGACGTGCTCTTCATCGACGAGATACATCGCCTCTCGCGGGTCGTCGAAGAGGTGCTCTACGCGGCCATGGAGGACTTCACGCTCGACATCGTGATCGGCAAGGGGCCGGCGGCGCGCTCGCTTACTCTGGACATCGCGCGCTTCACGCTCATCGGGGCGACCACGCGCACGGCGCTGCTCTCGAACCCTCTGCGCGACCGCTTCGGGGTGAACTTCCGCCTCGATTACTACCAGCCCGCAGAGCTTGCCGACATCGTGATCCGCAGCGCCACGATCCTCGGGATGTCCATCGACGCTGACGCCGCCGCAGAGATCGGCTCGCGCAGCCGCGGGACGCCGCGTCTGGCCAACCGCCTGCTCAAGCGCGTGCGTGACTACGCCCAGGTCAAGGGCGCCCGTCCCGCCACGCTCGACCTGGCCCTGGCGCGCGAGGCGCTCAGTTTCTTCGAAGTCGATGAGCTGGGTCTTGACTGGATGGACCTCAAGATCCTGCGCACCCTGTGCGAGACCTTCGTGGGACGCCCGGTCGGGCTGACCACGCTGGCCTCAGCCACGGGCGAGGAGGCGGACAGTCTTGAGGACGTCTATGAGCCCTATCTGCTGCAGAACGGGCTGATCGTGCGCACCCCCAAGGGTCGGATGGCGACCCCGCGAGCCTGGGAACATCTGGGACTCGAGCTGCCGAAGAGCGTCGCCGAGGCGCAGCAGGAGCCGCTCTTCACTGAAGAGTAGAGTTGTTCCCCGAGTACGGGTTCCGTTGCCGCCCTCGTTATCGCTACACCGTGACTTTCGCGCCGAAGCTGCCGTGCAGGTTACAGTGCGCGATGGCGACGAGCTCTGAGCCCGGCTTGAGGTTGAGCACGACCGAGACCTGAGGTTCGACGGCCTGGGGATGTCCGCTGAAGCAGGCCAGAGGCGCTCCGTTGCAGGAAAGCACGATGCGGTCGAAGAAGTGCCCCAGCTCGTTGGGGTGAGCGACGTAAGAGCCGAGCTTGACCGTGACGTGCGCGGCCCCCTCCAGTTCCTCGACCTCGATATACGGGGTGTGCTTCTTCGTGAAATCGTCGGCAGCGGCGATGTCGTCGGTGAACACGGGCGCGGGGATAACAAGAGCCTCAGTCATGATAGTTCCTCTCTCATAGGCTACACTTGATACGGGTTCTATCATAGCGCGTGGCGCGCGCACAGAGGAAGGCAGACCGTGGCACAGATACTCGATGGCACACGAACGGCAGCTCTTGTCAAAGAGGAGCTGCGCCAGCGCATCGCTCGTCTTGGGGCGCGACCCGTGCTCGCGATGGTGCTCGTCGGCGATGACCCGGCAAGCGCGTCCTACGTGCGCATGAAGACGCGCGACAGCGCCGAGGTCGGTATCGAGGCGCGCGACTTCCATCTGCCGGCTGACATCAGCCAGGATCGTCTCAACGCGCTGATCGATGAGCTGAACGCAGACGAGTGCGTCCATGGCATCCTGGTACAGATGCCCCTGCCGCCCGGCCTCGATGAAGAGGAGGTGGTAGCGCGCATCAGCCCCGCCAAGGACGTCGACGGCTTCCACCCAGAGAACCTCGGCCGCCTGCTGCGCGGCCAGCCCGCGATGCGCCCCTGCACGCCGGCCGGCGTCATGCGCCTGCTCGACCAGTATGACATCGAGCTCGATGGCGCGCGCGCGGTCGTGGTGGGGCGCTCCAACATCGTCGGCAAGCCCCAGGCGCTCCTGCTGCTCCAGCGCAACGCGACCGTGACCCTCTGCCACTCGCACACACGCGATCTGCCCGCGATCTGCCGGACCGCCGACATCCTCGTGGCGGCCATCGGGCGGGCGGAGATGATCGACGCGAGCTACGTCAAGCCCGGAGCGGTCGTCATCGACGTGGGCATCAACCGCAGAGCTGACGGGCGTCTGGTCGGCGATGTGGACTTCGAAGCGGTGGTTCCGCTCGCCGCGGCGATCACGCCGGTCCCCGGCGGCGTCGGTCCGCTGACGCGCGCGCTGCTCATGAGCAACACCCTTGAGGCGTATCAGCGTCGTCTGACGGCGTCACTCGCATGAACGTCCGCGTCGACCTCTCGCGTCTGACGAACGGCGACCTGGTGACGCTTGCCGTCGCCTTCATCGTGATCTTCGCTCTTTTCGGGGTCCTGCTCTTCACCCAGCGCAAGTATCTGGGCTTCCTGCGACGCAAGCCTCAGTACAAGATCGACGAGGAGCGCTATGCAAGGCTGAGGGCAGAGGCGGCAGAGAACCAGGCCGCCGCGCGCGAGAACCTTGAGGCGGCCGCGCTCATCGTAGAACGCATGCGCTCCGGGCGGGGTTCGCATCTGGTCCTGCATGCCTGCTGTGCTCCCTGCACGATCAAGTCGTATGAGCGCATCCAGGCAGGGGAGGCGTGCACGCGCGAGGGCGAGCCGGTCACGGCCGGGCGCATCACGCTGCTCTACTACAACCCCAACATCGCGCCGGCAGACGAGTACGAGCGCCGCCGCGACGCGCTGCTGAGCTACTGCGCCGAGGCCGGGATCGAGGCAGTCGAGCTCGACTACGAGCCCGAGGCCTGGGAGCAGGCCTGCGCGGCCGACCTTTCGGCGCCGGGGCGCTGCCGGCAGTGCTACGCGCTGCGCCTGGGGCGCGCCGCGCAGTGGGCCGCACAGCACGGCGCGAACGCCCTGACGACCACGCTCACGATCAGCCCCTGGCAGCTCGCTGACCTCATCGCTGAGGAGGGAAAGAAGGCCGCGGAGGCCGCGGGCATCCGCTATCTTGACATCGACTTCTCGCCGGATTACCGCGCCAGTCAGCAGGCGGCGCGCGAAGCCGGCATCTATCGGCAGAAGTATTGCGGCTGCCTGCCCTCGAAGCGCGAAGCGGAAGAGCAACGTGCGCACTGAGGACTTCGACTACGAGCTCCCTGACGAGATCATCGCGCAGACCCCGGCCGATCCGCGCGACAGCTGCCGCCTGCTCGTGCTCGACCGATTGAGCGGCGCCCTGGAGCATCGCCGCTTCGGTGACATCCTCGACTACCTGGACCCCGGCGACCTGCTGGTCGTCAACGAGACCCGCGTCCTGCCCGCGCGCCTGCGGGGGACCCGTGCCGGCGGGGGCGCCGCCGAGCTCCTGCTCCTGAAAGAGGAATGCGACAGGGGGCCGGGGGTGTTGTCGCATTGCGACAGGGGGCCGGGGGTGTTGTCGCATTGCACGCGAGCGACCCCCTCGCCTCCCACTGGCAGGTCGACTGACCCTCCAAGCCTGATCTCTGAGCTCTGGGAGTGTCTCGCGCGTCCCGGCAAGCGCATCCGCGAAGGCGACGTCCTCACGTTCGGCGAGGGCCGCCTGACGGCCGAGGTCGTCGAGCGCCGCGCCGAGGGCAGACGTCTCGTGCGCCTCAGTGTCGCGGCGGACGATACGGTCAGCACCGCTCTGCATGCTCTGGGGGAGACGCCCTTGCCCCCCTATATCACGCAACAGGTCGACGATCCGGAACTCTACCAGACCGTCTATGCCAACGCCGACGACGAACACTCGGCGGCGGCGCCCACGGCGGGCCTGCACTTCACGCCCGAGCTCTTGGCGCAGGCCCAGGCTCGCGGTGTCGGTCTGGCCAAGCTGCGCCTCGATGTGGGGCTCGATACCTTCCGTCCGGTGACCGAGGACGATCCCACGCAGCACGTCATCCACACAGAGTACTACTACGTCCCGCCCGAAGCCGCCGCAGCGATCAACGCGACGCGCGCGCGCGGCGGGCGCGTCATCGCGGTCGGCACCACTGTGGTCCGCGCTCTGGAGTCCGCCTCCTGCGACAGGGGGCCGGGGGTGTTGTCGCATGTCGGCGAGGGAGGGACGGGCGCTGCCTCTGATCCCGAACACTCCGCAGACGGGCAGAGCTTTGCGGCAGCATCGTCTGAGGTGCGCGTCGAGGACGTGAGGGGCAGGGGTAGCGCCCGTCCCACGGTACGCAGTACTGGAGGCCCTACGAGTCTCTACATCCTGCCGGGTTTCGAGTTCCAGGTGGTCGACGCGCTCATCACGAACTTCCATGTGCCGCGCTCGACGCTCATGATGCTCGTCTCGGCCTTCGCAAGCCGCGAGCAGATACTTACCGCCTACGCCGAGGCTGTCCAGCGCCGCTACCGCTTCTTCAGCTTTGGCGACGCGATGCTGATCCGCTAAGCTGCGGC
>WQUG01000048.1 GCA_009785855.1 Actinomycetes bacterium | reverse complement strand
ATGGACGCCGCCAACGAGACCGGCGCCTCGATCAAGCGCAAGGAAGACCTCTTCAAGATGGCCGAAGCGAACCGTGCGTTCTCGCACTATCGCTGGTAGGCTGGGAGTCCTGGATCATGGCAGAGAAGCGCTATCCACTCGAGGCGACCCGTAACATCGGGATCATGGCTCACATCGACGCGGGTAAGACCACGACGACCGAGCGTATCCTGTATTACACGGGCGTCAATCATAAGATCGGCGAGGTGCACGAGGGCGCCGCGACCATGGACTGGATGGAGCAGGAGCAGGAGCGGGGTATCACGATCACGAGCGCCGCGACGACCTGCTTCTGGAAGGACCATCGTATCCAGATCATCGACACGCCGGGCCACGTCGACTTCACGGTCGAGGTGGAGCGCTCGCTGCGTGTCCTGGACGGAGCTGTCGCGGTCTTCTGTGCGGTCTCCGGCGTCGAGCCCCAGTCCGAGACCGTCTGGCGTCAGGCCGAGACCTATCATGTGCCCAGGATCGCCTATGTGAACAAGATGGACCGCACCGGCGCCGACTTCTCGCGCGTCGTCGACATGATCCGCGACCGCCTCAGCGCCGTTCCCGTCGTGATCCAGCTGCCGATCGGCGCTGAGGATAACTTCACGGGCATCATCGACCTGGTCGAGATGAACCAGATCAAGTTCCACGCTGAGGACCTGGGCGCGCACCCCACGATCGAAGAGATCCCTGAGGACTATCTTGAGGCCGCGACCAAGGCGCGCCACGATATGATCGAGGCCATCGCCGACGTCGACGAGGACATCATGATGAAGTTCCTCGAAGACGAGGAGATCTCGCCAGGCGAGATCAAGGCGGGGCTGCGCAAGGGCACGATCGACTGCCAGTTCAATCCCGTGATCTGCGGTTCCTCGTTCAAGAACAAGGGCGTCCAGCAGATGCTCGACGCCGTCATCGACTTCCTGCCGAGCCCGCTCGACATCCCGCCGATCAAGGGTCACGCCCTCAAGACCGGCGAGGAGGTCACGCGCCCGGCCGACCCGAAGGGTCCCTTCGCGGCGCTGGCCTTCAAGATCATGACCGATCCCTTCGTGGGCAAGCTCACCTACTTCCGCGTTTACTCCGGTACGCTTGCCAGCGGGTCCTACATCTATAACAGCACCAAGGACAACAAGGAGCGCATCGGGCGCCTGCTGCAGATGCACGCGAACAGCCGCCAGGACGTCGAGGTCGCCAGCGCTGGTGACATCGTCGCGGCGGTGGGGCTCAAGAACACCACGACCGGCGACACGCTCTGCGAGGAGAAGAACCCCATCGCGCTGGAGTCCATGGTGTTCCCCGATCCGGTCATCGACATCGCCATCGAGCCCAAGACCAAGGCTGAGCAGGACAAGCTCTCAAACGGCCTGGCTAAGCTCTCTGAGGAGGATCCGACCTTCCAGGTCCACACCGACCAGGAGACCGGGCAGACGATCATCGCCGGCATGGGCGAGCTGCACCTGGAGGTCATCGTCGATCGCCTGGTGCGCGAGTTCAGTGTCGAAGCCAACGTCGGCAAGCCGCAGGTCGCCTATCGCGAGACTGCGGGCAAGCGCGTCGATAACGTCAACGAGAAGTTCGCGCGTCAGACCGGCGGCCACGGTCAGTACGCCCACGTGATCATCAACCTGATCCCTCGCGAGCCGGGCGAGGGCTATCTCTTCGAGAACAAGATCGTCGGGGGCGCGGTGCCCAAGGAATATATCCCGGCGGTCGACAAGGGGATCCAGGAGGCTCTGGGCTCCGGCGTGCTTGCCGGATACCCGACCGTCGACGTTGCCGTCGAGCTGGTCGACGGCTCCTATCACGAGGTCGACAGTTCCGAGATGGCCTTCAAGATCGTCGGGTCGATGGCCATCAAGGAGGCCCTGCGCAAGTCGAGCCCCGTCCTGCTCGAGCCCGTCATGGACGTCGAGGTCGTGACTCCCGAGGAGTTCATGGGCGACGTCATGGGCGACCTCTCCAGCCGTCGCGGACACATCGAGGGCATGGAACCGCGGGGATCTGCTCAGGTCGTGCGCGCGAAGGTACCGCTGTCCGAGATGTTCGGTTATTCCACTGACCTGCGCAGTAAAACGCAGGGTCGTGCCGTTTATTCGATGCACTTCAAGGCGTACGAGCAGGTGCCGAAGTCGGTCGCAGAAGAGATCGCGGCCAAGTCCGGCACAGGCCAGTAGGCTTGAGGAAGCTTCAAGGAAAGGAACTGAAGTGCCTGGTCAAAAGATAAGGATCCGACTCAAGGGCTACGATCACGAGGTGGTCGACCAGTCCACGGCCAAGATCGTCGAGGTCGCCCTGCGCACCGGCGCCAAGGTCGTCGGTCCTGTGCCGCTGCCAACCTCGCGCAACCTCTACTGCGTGATCCGCTCGCCGCACAAGGACAAGGACAGTCGTGAGCAGTTCGAGATCCGCACGCACAAGCGACTGATCGACATCCTCGACGCGACGCCGAAGACCGCCGACTCCCTGGGGCGTCTTGATCTTCCGGCCGGCGTCGAGATCGAGATCAAGGCGTAAGGGGGCCGACATCATGACGACCATCTTAGGAAAGAAACTGGGCATGACCCAGGTCTGGACCGAGGACGGCAACCTGCTTCCGGTGACCGTCATCGAGGCCGGTCCCTGCACGGTCGTGCAGGTCAAATCCGCCGCCGGCGCCGACGGCTACGACGCGATCCAGATCGGCTTCGAGCAGGTCTCAGAGGACCGGGTCAACCTGCCGCTCGCCGGCCACTTCGCCAAGGCGAAGGTCGAGCCCTGCAAGTATCTGGCGGAGGTCCGCCTGGACAGTACCGCGGACCTGAAGCCCGGCGACACGATCACCGTGGACGCACTCGCCGATGCCAAAGAGGTCAGCGTCAGCGGCGTCAGCAAGGGCAAGGGTTTCGCGGGCGTGCACAAGCGTCACGGCTTCAAGATGGGGCCGGGCGGTCATGGCTCGCACTTCCACCGTGCCCCGGGTTCCGTGGGTCAGGCCTCGACGCCCTCGCGGGTGTTCAAGGGCAAGAAGCTTCCCGGGCAGCTCGGTACGGACAAAGTGACCGTGCGCAACCTGGATGTAGTCAAAGTCGACGCCGAGCAGAACCTGCTGCTCGTACGCGGCGCGGTGCCGGGAGGCAAAGGCGCGCTGCTGACGATCACGGCGACGAAGTAGAAGTAAAGGACGCGGTAACCGATCATGGCAACTTTGAAAGTGAAAGACCTGAGTGGGTCCAGCGCAGGTACGGTGAAGGCGGCTGATGCGGTCTTTTCCATCGAGCCCAACACCTTCGCTCTGCACCAGGTGGTCAGAAGCCAGCTTGCCGGGCTGCGCGCGGGCACGCACAGTACCAAGACCCGCGGCAAGGTCCGCGGCGGCGGCAAGAAGCCCTGGCGCCAGAAGGGCACCGGACGCGCCCGCCAGGGCACGATCCGCGCGCCCCAGTGGAAGGGCGGCGGCGTGGTCTTCGGACCCCAGCCGCGCAGCTATGCCTTCCCGGTGAACAACAAGGTCGTCAAGCTGGCCATGCGCTCGGCGCTTTCTGCCAAGCTGGCAGACGGCGAGCTCACCATCGTCGACGGGATGACCTTCGACGCGCCCTCGACCAAGGCGGCCGCGGCCGCCATCGCGAAGCTGGGACTTGCCGACAAGAAGGTCACGGTCATCGTGGGATCAGACGACGACAACGCCTACCTGAGCTTCCGCAACCTGCCGTATGTGCGCCCACTCTTCGCCTTCGAGGTCAACGCCTATGACCTCGTCGACAACAGCGCGCTCGTCATCGCCAAAGAAGCCCTGGGCTTCATCGAGGAGGTGCTGTCCTGATGCTGGATGCACGCCAGATCATCATCAAGCCGATCGTCTCTGAGAAGGCCTTCGATCTGCAGTCGGAGCACAACAAGTACACCTTCAAGGTGCACAAAGACGCGACGAAGCCCCAGATCGCAGCGGCCCTCGAAGAGATCTTCAACGTACAGGTCGTCAAGGTCAACACGCTCAACGTGACGGGCAAGCCGCGCCGCGTGCGCTACGCCAAGGGCAAGACGGCGGACTGGAAGAAAGCGATCGTCACGCTGGCCGAAGGTGACTCGATCGAGATCTACCCGAGTCAAGGTTAAGGAGACAGGCGAAGACCATGGGAATCAAGAAGTACAAACCGACTTCACCGGGACGTCGCGGTATGTCGGTCTCCGATTTCTCGGAGATCACGACGACCACGCCCGAGAAGTCACTATTGGCCCCGCTGCCCAAGCAGGCCGGCCGCAACAACAACGGCCGCATCACGGTGCGCCATCAGGGCGGCGGGCACAAGCGTCGCTACCGCATCGTCGACTTCAAGCGCAACAAGGACGGTGTTCCGGCCAAGGTCGCCTCGGTCGAGTACGACCCCAACCGCTCGGCGCGCATCGCGCTTCTGCATTACGCGGACGGCGAGAAGCGCTATATCCTGGCCCCGAAGGGCCTGGAGGTCGGGAGCAAGGTCGAGAGCGGTCCTGAGGCTGACATCCGCCCCGGCAACGCCCTGCCGCTGGCCAACATCCCCGTCGGTACCATCGTGCACGCCGTCGAGATGAACCCGGGCCGCGGCGCCGCGCTCGCGCGCAGTGCCGGCGCCTCGATCCAGCTCATGGGCAAGGAAGGCAAGTACGCCATCCTGCGCATGCCGAGCTCCGAGATGCGCCGCGTGCTCATCACCTGCCGCGCGACGGTCGGCGAGGTCGGCAACTCGGACCACAGCAACATCCGCATCGGCAAGGCCGGACGCAAGCGCCATATGGGAGTACGCCCAACGGTCCGCGGTACGGTCATGAACCCCGTCGATCACCCGCATGGCGGCGGCGAGGGCCGCAACAAGAGCGCTGGTCGTCACCCCGTGACGCCCTGGGGTGTGCCGACCAAGGGCCACCGTACGCGCGCTAAGAACAAGGCAAGCAACCGTCTGATCATCAGACGTCGCAAGAAGTAAGCTGAAAGGAGATCAGTTCGTGAGCAGAAGTCTCAAAAAAGGACCTTTCGTAGAAGCCCGACTCCTTTCGCGTGTCCAGGCGATGAACGAGGCCGGCACAAAGAACGTCGTCAAGACGTGGTCGCGCTCCTCGACGGTCTTCCCGGAGATGGTCGGTCACACGATCGCCATCCATGACGGGCGCAAGCATGTGCCGATCTATGTCACCGAGTCGATGGTCGGTCACAAGCTGGGCGAGTTCGCCCCGACCCGCACCTTCCGCGGACACTCAGGCGACAGGAAGGGGAAGTAGTATGCGCTATAAAGCTACCGCCCGCTTCCAGCGCATCGCTCCGCGCAAGGCCCGTCTGGTCATCGATATGATCCGGGGCAAGTCGCTTGCTGACGCGAAGGCCATCCTGGCCTTCAGCCCGCGCGCGGCTTCGGCGAACGTGGAGAAGCTGCTGAACAGCGCCGTGGCCAACGCGACTTCTCTGACAGAGAAGCTCAACACGGACAAGCTGTATGTCGCAGAGTGCTACGTGGACGAAGGCCCGACCCTGAAGCGCTTCCGCGCCGGAAGCAAGGGTATGGCCGACCCCATCATGAAGCGCACCTGCCACATCACGCTCGTCCTTGATGATGGAAAGGAGGCGTAACGCATGGGTCAGAAAGTACTGCCAACGGGACTACGCCTTGATGTCATCGAACCGCACCGCAGTCGCTGGTTCGGCGGCAAAGACTATGCCAAGTTGCTTGAGAACGACATCAAGCTGCGTCGCTTCCTGACAGAGCGTCTGGCGCGCGCCGGCGTCGCCAACGTGATCATCGAGCGCAAGGGCGAGAAGACCGACATCGAGATCTGGACCTCGCGTCCCGGCATCGTCATCGGCAAGAAGGGCGCCGAGGTCGACGTCCTGCGCGCGGATCTGGAGAAGATCGCCGAAGGTCCCGTCGACGTCAAGATCGTCGAGATCGTCCGCCCCGAACTGGACGCCAACCTGGTCGCCCAGTCCGTCGCCGACCAGCTGGTGGGCCGTGTGGCCTTCCGCCGCGCGATGCGCAAGGCGGTCACGAGCGCGATGAAGAGCGGGGCTCTGGGGATCCGCATCCAGTGCTCAGGGCGTCTGGGCGGCGCGGAGATGTCACGTCGCGAGTGGTATCGCGAAGGCCGCGTGCCCCTGCATACCCTGCGTGCCAAGATCGACTACGGATTCGCCCAGGCGCATACGACGATGGGCGTCATCGGTATCAAAGTATGGCTGTATCACGGCGAGGCCCTGCCGGGCATGCCGCTTCCGCAGCCGGCCATCGAAGGTCGTCGGGCTCCGCGCCCCAACCGTCGCGGGGACCGGGGTGGCCGTGGCGACCGGGGGAGGCGAGAGTAGATGTTAGCTCCCAAACGTGTGAAGCATCGTAAGATGCAGCGTGGCTCGATGAAGGGCCAGGCCAAGGGTGGCACGAAGCTGAACTTCGGCGAGTACGGACTGGTCGCGCTTCAGGCGGAGTGGATCACGAACCGCCAGATCGAGGCCGCCCGTGTCGCGATGACCCGCTTCATGAAGCGTGGCGGTCGGGTCTGGATCAATATCTTCCCCGATAAGCCCATCACGAAGAAGCCGGCTGAGACCCGCATGGGCTCGGGCAAGGGCAACCCGGAAGAGTGGGTCGCCGTCGTCAAGCCTGGCCGCGTCATGTTCGAGATCGCCGATGTTCCGGAAGAGATCGCCCGCGAGGCGCTGCGCCTGGCCAGCCACAAGCTGCCGATCAAGGTGAAGTTCATCAGCCGCGCGGACAAGCGCTATGACGGCACGGCGGTCACCGCACCGCCTTCGCCTGAGAAGATCGCAGCCCGCATCTTCGCTGAAGAGGCTGCTGAGGCCGCTGAGGCTGCTGCTGAGGCCGGCGCGGAGGAGACTGCCGGGACGGCCGCTGAGCAGAACACCGCAGAAGAGAAGACAGGAGGGGAGGAAAGCTGATGAAAACGACAGACATCCATACCCTCAAAGACGAGGAGTTGACAGCAGAACTGAAGAACAGCCGTACCGAGCTGTTCAATCTGCGCTTCCGTCTGGCGACCGGGCAGCTCGAGGACACCTCGAAGATCCCGGCTGTGAAGAAGGACATCGCACGCCTCTGCACCGAGCTGCGTGCTCGCGAACGCGCCAACGAACAGGCCGCAGTAGGTAAGGAGCGCTGATGACTGCAACAGAGACAAGGAACATGCGCAAGGTCCGCCAGGGCGTCGTGGTATCGGTGTCCGGGACCAAGACCTGCGTGGTCAAGATCGAAGAGCGTAAGCGTCATGCCCTGTACGGGAAGATGATCACGACGAGCAAGAAGCTGCACGCGCACGACGAGACCAACGAGGCCGGCGTGGGAGACAAGGTCACGGTCATGGAGACCCGGCCGCTGTCGAAACTCAAGCGCTGGCGTCTGCTCGAGATCATCGAGAAGGCTCGTTAGTCGGCTGGGATTTTGGAGATACTGAGATGATTCAAGCAGAGACCAGGCTCAAAGTGGCCGACAACAGCGGAGCGCGCAAGCTCGCCTGCATCAAGGTGCTGGGCGGCTCGAAGCGTCGCTACGCCTATGTGGGCGATACGATCGTCTGCTCAGTGAAAGAGGCGCTGCCCAACGGCAACGTCAAGAAGGGCGAGGTCGTCAAGGCGATCGTGGTCCGCACGGTCAAAGAGATCCACCGTAAGGACGGCAGCTATATCCGTTTCGACGAGAACGCCGCGGTCGTCATCGACGAGCAGGGCAACCCCCGGGGTACCCGTATCTTCGGGCCGGTGGCGCGCGAGCTGCGTGACCGCAAGTATATGAAGATCGTCTCGCTTGCGCCGGAAGTACTGTGAGGACGGACATGAAATTCAACATCCACAAGGACGATAAGGTCGCCGTCATCACCGGCAAGGACAAGGGCAAACAGGGTCGCGTGCTCGCGGTCAACCCTTCCAGCCAGCGGGTGACCGTCGAGCGCGTCAATCTTGCGAAGAAAGCCCTGCGTCCCAAGAACGAGCAGCAGCAGGGCGGCATCATCGAGATCGAGGCTCCGCTGCATGTGAGCAACGTCATGCTGATCTGTCCGGCCTGCAACCAGCCGACGCGCGTCAGCAACAAGCGCTCTGAGAAGGGTGCGCGCATCCGTGTCTGCAAGAGATGTGGCAAGGACATCGATCAATGATCGAGTGTGAAAGGTAGAAGGTAACGTGGCAGCAAAGAAAGAAGCGAAGAAGACCAGCGCCGGGGCGCCTCGCCTGCGTACGCAGTATCTTGAAGAGGTCGCGCCAGCCATCAAGAAGCAGCTGGGTATCACCAACGTCATGGAGATCCCGCGACTGACCAAGATCGTCGTGAACATGGGCGTGGGCGCAGCGGTCGCAGACTCCAAGCAGCTCGATGCGGCGATCCGCGACCTGCGCACCATCACCGGTCAGCAGCCGCAGGTCAGGCGCGCCCGTCGCTCCATCGCGAGCTTCAAGCTGCGCGAGGGCATGGCGATCGGCGCCAAGGTCACTCTGCGCGGCGACCGGATGTGGGAGTTCCTGGACCGTCTTATCGCGACCGCTATCCCGCGCATCCGCGACTTCCGGGGTTTCTCCGCGAAGAGCTTCGACGGGCGCGGCAACTACTCCATCGGCGTGACCGAGCAGCTGATCTTCCCGGAGGTCGACTATGACTCCATCGACCGCACGCGCGGCATGGATATCACCTTTGTGACGAGTGCGAAAGACGACGCCGGCGCACGCGCTCTGCTCGACGGTTTCGGCTTCCCGTTCAAGGATTAGAAAGGGAGAACATGGCAAAGAAATCGATGATCGCCAAAGCCCAGAGGACGCCGAAGTTCTCGACGCGCCAGCACAACCGCTGCGTGCGCTGCGGGCGCCCGCGGGCGTATTATCGCCAGTTCGGACTCTGCCGCATCTGCATGCGTGAGCTGGCCCTGAAGGGCGAGCTCCCCGGGGTCCATAAGGCAAGTTGGTAAGTCGGCCAGGAGGAACAAGCTATGAGTATGACAGACCCGATCGCAGATATGCTGACACGCATCCGCAACGCGAACTCCGCGTACAAGCCCGAGTGCTCGATGCCCTCGAGCCATAAGCTCGTCGCCATCGCCGAGGTGCTCAAGGACGCCGGCTATATCGTCGATTATCGTGTCGAGAAGACCGAACCTGCGCCGACGCTGACCGTCGAGCTGAAGTACGGCGCCGACAAGCAGCGGACGCTCACGGGCATCCGCCGCATCAGTAAGCCCGGCCTGCGGGTGTTCGCGAAGAAAGACGACCTGCCCCGTGTGCTGGGCGGCCTCGGTATCGCCGTCATCTCGACCTCACGGGGCCTGATGACCGACGTCCAGGCGCGCTCTGCGGGGATCGGCGGCGAAGTCGTCGCCTACGTCTGGTAGGGAAAGGGAGGACAAGAACATGTCACGTATCGGAAAGATGCCTGTCCTGGTCCCTGACGGCGTGGACGTTGTGATCGACGGGCAAGAGGTA
Source organism: Actinomycetes bacterium (assembly GCA_009785855.1). Classification (GTDB taxonomy): domain Bacteria; phylum Actinomycetota; class Coriobacteriia; order WRKU01; family WQUG01; genus WQUG01. The sequence continues at coordinate 2,971 of WQUG01000048.1, read as the reverse complement.
GCGGTCAAAGGCAAGCTGGGCGAGCTGTCCCATACGGTGCCGGAGCTGATCTCCGTCGAGCTCAAGGACGGGCAGATCGAGGTCACTCGCGCGGACGAGAGCCGTGAGGCGCGCAGCCTCCATGGGCTGACCCGCACGCTGATCAACAACATGGTCATCGGAGTCAGCGCTGGCTTCGAGCGCAACCTTGAGATCGTCGGCGTCGGTTACCGCGCGCAGCTCAAGGGCGCCGATCTCGAGATGGCGCTCGGCTATTCGCATCCGGTGCTCGTGAGCCCCATGGAGGGCATCACCTTCGAGGTGCCGGCCCCCACGAAGATCACGGTCAAGGGGATCGACAAGCAGCGCGTCGGCCAGCAGGCCGCCGTGATCCGCAAGTGGCGCAAGCCTGAGCCCTACAAGGGCAAGGGCGTCCGCTATGAAGGCGAGCATATCCGCCGCAAGGTCGGCAAGGCCGCAGGCTAAGAGATTTGAGGAGAGAGCACAGCTATGGATAAACTCAAAGCGAAGAACGCAGGGCTGGCCCGCCGCCAGCGCCGGGTGCGCGCGAAGATCAACGGGACTGCCGCGCGTCCGCGTCTGCGGGTCATACGCTCCAACGCCAACATCTCGGCCCAGGTGATCGATGACGTGGCCGGCACGACCCTGGTCGCCGCCTCCAGCGTCGAGAAGGGCTTTGCGGGCGGCAGCAACATCGACGCCGCCAAGCGGGTGGGCGAAGCGGTCGCCAAGCGCGCGAAGAAGGCTGGCGTGGAAGAGGTCATCTTCGACCGTGGCGGTCATATCTATCATGGACGTATCAAAGCTCTGGCAGACGGTGCTCGCAGCGCCGGCCTGAAGTTCTAGGAGGCAGTGTAATGGCGCGAAAAGATGCTCCCGTATCCGAGCTGTCCGAGAAAGTCGTCTCGATCAACCGCGTGTCCAAGGTCGTCAAGGGCGGCCGGCGCTTCAGCTTAAGCGCGCTGGTCGTCGTCGGTGACGGCGCGGGCAAGGTCGGCGTCGGCATGGGTAAGTCCACCGAGGTCCCCAACGCGATCAGCAAGGGCGTCGAGGACGCGAAGAAGAACATGTTCACCGTGCCGCTCATCAACGGCACGCTGCCGCATGCGACCATGGGCCGCTTCGGCGCTGGTCGCGTGATGCTCAAGCCCGCCGCCCCCGGTACCGGCGTCGTCGCCGGTGGTCCGGTGCGCGCGGTGCTCGAGGCCGCCGGGGTGACCGACGTCTTGAGCAAGTCGCTGGGAAGCTCCAACGCGATCAACATCGTGCGCGCGACCGTCGCAGGTCTCCAGTCGCTGGTCTCGGCAAGCGAGATGGCCCAGCGTCGCGGCAAGACCGTCGCGGAGATCTTCGGAGCCGAACAGGAGGCCAACTGATGCCTGCGAAAAAGACCACGACGCTCAAAGTCACCCAGAAGAAGTCGACCATCAGCTGTCCCAAAGACCAGGTGGCGACCGTGAAAGCTCTGGGGCTCAAGCGTATCCGCCATACGGTGGAAGTACCTGATAACGACGCGGTGCGCGGCATGATATTCAAAGTCAAGCACCTCGTGGAAGTAGAGGAAGGCTGATCATGCAGATCAACGACTTGTTTCCTGCGCCCGGTTCGACCAAAGAGCGTAAGCGAGTAGGACGCGGTCATGGCTCCGGCCACGGCGGCACGTCCGGTCGCGGCAGTAACGGCCAGATGTCGCGCGCCGGCGGCGGTAAGGGTCCCGGCTTCGAGGGCGGTCAGCTGCCGCTCGCGATGCGCCTGCCCAAACTCGGCGGCTTCGTCAGCCACAACCGTGTCGCCTACGCGGTGGTCAATGTCGGGCGCCTCGATGAACTTTTCAAGGACGGCGACGTCGTCGATGCGGACGCGCTCGCATCCGTTGGCGCCATCAAATCAGCGGACAAGAAGCCCGTCAAGATCCTCGGTGACGGCGAGTTGAGCAAGAAGCTCACGGTCCGCGTTGACAAGGTCTCGAAAACTGCTCAGGCCAAGATCGAGAAAGCAGGAGGGGCGGTCGATTAACCGTGTTCAAGACGATCGTAAACGCGTTCAAGGTCCCGGAGCTCCGTAAGAAGCTCCTCTTCATCCTGGGCGTGGTCGCGCTCTATCGTATCGGTTGCTACATCCCGGCGCCGGGCGTCAATGTGGTGGCGGTATCACACGCTGTCGAGCAGAATCCGGCCCTGGCGTTCCTCGGCCTGTTCTCTGGCGGCGCGCTGCAGCGCATGTCGCTCTTCGCCTTAGGCGTGATGCCCTACATCACGGCCTCGATCATCATGCAGCTGTTGCAGGCGGCGATCCCCAAGCTCGAGAAGATGAGCAAGGAAGAAGCCGGGCAGCGCCGCATCACGCAGATCAGCCGCTACATGACCATCGGTATCTCGACCATCGAGTCCATCGGTCTGTTGACGATCTTCAACAACGCGCTGAACCCCACGCCAGGTTTCTCGATCTGGGTCATCCGCCTGCTGATAGTCGGCACCCTGGTCACCGGTGCGGTGCTCGTCATGTGGATGTCTGAGCTCATCACCCAGAAGGGTATCGGCAACGGCATGTCCATGATGATCTTCGCGAGCATCGTCTCGCGTATCCCGCTAGCCTTCGTCCAGACCTTCCAGGCTACGGCTACCAAGGCCTTCGGGATAGAACTGGGCCACTGGGGCTATCGCATCGTCGTGACCCTGGCTATCGTACTGATCATCCTTGTGGTCATCGCGCTCATCATCTTCATCGAGGGCGGCCAGCGCCGCATCCCCGTTCAGTATGCGAAGCGCATCATCGGTCGCCGTCAGTATGGCGGCAACGCGACCTATATCCCGCTGAAGGTCAACGGCGCCAACGTCGTGCCGATCATCTTCGCCTCCGCGATACTGACGATCCCGGCGCAGCTGCACGCGGTCTTCCCGAATCCGAAGTGGCTGACGAGTGCGTCCAATTTCCTGAGTCAGGGTCCGGGCAACTGGGCCATCACCTTCGT
>WQUG01000047.1 GCA_009785855.1 Actinomycetes bacterium | reverse complement strand
AGGAAGCTCCTGCCACTGAGGAAGAGGCTCCTGCTGAGGAAGAGGTCCCTGCCGCTGAAGAGGAAGCTCCTGCAGAGGAGTCATGATGTCTGAAAAAGCCGCGCGCATCGAAGATCTGGTCAGGTTCCTTGTGACCTCGCTCGTTGATGATCCCGATCAGGTCACGCTGCTCTCTGAGGAAGAGAACGGGCATCTCAACATCGTCATCGAAGTGGCTGAGTCCGACACCGGTAAGATAATCGGTCGCAGCGGGCGTACGATCAAGTCGATCAGGACGCTCGCGCGGGCCGCTGCAGGGGACAACCCCCTGCTCGTAGAAGTCGATGTCAAGGATTGACGATCACGCTCCTTTTCTGCAGGTAGCGACGGTCGTCAAGACGATAGGTCTTGAAGGGGAGCTCCTGGTCCGTACGGAACCGGGAGCCCTCTTGCTGTTCGAGGAGGGCCGGTGCTGTTATCTGGCGCCCCCACTGCTGGATGAGAAGCTCCTGCAGGTCACAAGGTGCGAGTTGAGCGCGCGGGGTCTGAGGCTGCGTTTCGCAGAGATCGGGGAGCGTGGGCGCGCTCACGAGCTTGTCGGGCGATCCCTGCTCCTGAAGACCGCTGATGTTCCCGCCGCTCGTCTTGAGGCGTTCCTGTCTGCGGGTAAAGGCGACTTCGAGGAGATCGGCTATGAGGTCTACAGCGACGATGGCACCCGTCTCGGTATCCTGCGCGAGCGCATCGAGACTCCTGCCAACGCGGTCTGGGTCGTTGCGGCCGATGAGGGAGAACTGCTCCTGCCGGTCATCGCTGATCTGCAGATCGTGCGCGACGACGAGCGTCGTCGGGTGACCGTCACCCTGCTCGAAGGACTTCTGGAGGCGAACCGCTGATGCGCATCGACGTTCTGACGATCTTCCCTGAGATGTTCGAGCCCCTCCTGGGGGCCTCGATGATCGGGAGGGCCCGCTCGCTGAAGGTGCTTGAGACCCAGGTGCACGACCTGCGTGACTGGACGCATGACTTCCATCGTACGGTCGACGACGCGCCCTATGGGGGAGGTCCCGGTATGGTCATGATGGTGGAGCCGCTCGTGCGTGCCATCGAGGCCATCCAGGCACTCGACGAACGTCGTGCTCACACGATCTTCTTCACACCAGCCGGAGTGCCCTTCACGCAGGCGCGCGCCGGAGAACTGGCGGCTGACTTCTCACGTCTGCTGCTCGTCTGCGGACACTATGAGGGCATCGATGAACGTGCCTACCTGTGGGCTGACGAGGAGATATCGATCGGCGACTACGTGCTGACCGGCGGGGAGCTGCCGGCCCATGTGCTCATCGATGCGGTCACGCGCCTGCTGCCGGGGGTCCTCGGCGATGAGACGAGCGCGCTCGATGAATCGTTTATGAAGGGATTGTTGGAATACCCCCAGTACACACGTCCTGCCCAGTTTCGCGGTATGATGGTCCCCGAGGTTCTGCTCAGCGGGCACCACGCCAACATCGACGCGTGGCGCGCCGAGCAGGCCCTGGAGCGGACGCGCAGGCGCCGCCCCGATCTGCTTGACGAAGGAGGACGAGTTGACACCGAGCAACCAGGACGGCGGTCCTCGTAGTGAGGCGGTGAAGCCGGTGGGTTTGGCCCGCACGATCTTTACCTATGCGGTCTGTATCCTGATCGCGGTCGTTATCGCGGCCGGTGTACGCTACTTCCTGATCGAGCCCTACCGCATCCCGACCGGCTCCATGTTACCGACGATCCAGCTCAACGACATGGTCCTGGCGAACAAGCTTGTCTACAAGGTGGGCGGCCAGCCCAAACGCGGTGATATCGTCGTCTTCAAGGATCCGACCGGGGAGTACCCCCAGCTCATCAAGCGCGTCGTCGCGACCGGGGGACAGACGGTCGATCTTCAAGACGGTTCGGTCTATGTCGATGGGCAGAAGCTCGACGAAGCCTACACCCATGGCAAACCGAGCGCGCCCCTGTCAGGCGGGCAGGTCAGCTTCCCCTTCAAGGTGCCCGACGGAGAGATCTGGGTCATGGGCGACAACCGCACCAACAGCGCGGATTCCCGCGTCTTCGGGTCTGTCCCGGTAGAGGCGGTCTACGGGCGCGCGTGGTGGACCTACTGGCCACTCTCACACTTCGGCGTGCTGCGTTAGACCCGCTTCTGTTGACGCGCCAGAGGCGCTCGCGATACTATGAGATACGAAAGATCGCTCACGGAGGTATCGCTTCCGTACTGATATTGTTCGTCAAATCGTAGATGATGTCGCAATCGGTGTCTCCTCAGGGGCTGTCTTCGTGATGTGTATGACTCTCATGAAGGAGGGAACCCATGCTTGCTGTAGAGATCGTTATCGCAGCTGTTGTCGGATTTGCCCTCGGCTTCGCCATCGATCGTTTTCTGGTCAACGCACAGGCTCGTAAAGCGGCGGATGCTGCGGGCAACCTGGTCGCCAATGCCCAGAAAGAAGCTGAGAACCTGAAGAAGGAAGCGCTCCTTGAGGCCAAGGACGAGATCTTCAAGCAGAGGTCGGCCGCAGAGGCCGAGGACAAGGAACGCCGCAAGGAGATCACGGCGCTTGAGAACCGACTGGTCCAGCGCGAAGAGACGCTCGATCGTCGGATGGAGAACATCGACAAGCGCGAGCATCAGCTCAACTCGCAGGCAGGACAGCTCGAGCATCGCGCAGAAGAGCTTACCGCTGCACGCAGCGAGGTCACCGAGCGGCTGGAGAAGATCGCTTCTATGACGGCCGATGAGGCCAAGGCTGAGCTCCTGAAATCTCTGGAAGAAGAGGTCCAGCGTGAGGCCGTGGCGCTCATCCGTGACACCGAGGCTCAGGCCACCGACGAGGCCGACCGCCGGGCGCGCCGCATCGTCGGCATCGCCATCCAGCGGGTCGCCGCCGACCACACCGCCGAGGCCACGGTCAGCGTCGTCCACATCCCCTCCGACGAGATGAAGGGACGCCTGATCGGCCGCGAGGGCCGCAACATCCGCGCCTTCGAGCAGATCACGGGGATCAACCTGATCATCGACGACACGCCTGAGACCGTCGTGCTCTCAAGCTTCGACCCCGTGCGACGTGAGATCGGTCGCATCGCGCTGGAGAACATGATCGCCGACGGGCGCATCCATCCGGCGCGCATCGAGGAGATGTTCGGCAAGGCGGAGAAACTCGTCAACGAACAGATCCAGCGCGAGGGCGAGCAGGCGACCTTCGATGCCGGCGTCCACAGCCTTCATCCTGAGATCGTCAAGACCCTGGGGCGCCTGCGCTTCCGCACGAGTTACGGTCAGAACGTCCTCAACCACTCCCTTGAGGTGAGCTGGCTTGCCGGCGTGATGGCAGAAGAGTTGGGCGCTGACGTCGAGCTCGCCAAGCGCGCGGGACTCCTTCATGACCTGGGCAAGGCCATCGATCATGAGATCGAGGGGCCCCATGCCGTGATCGGCGCCGAGCTTGCGAAGCGTCTGGGAGAGCATGACGAGGTCGTCCACATCATCATGGCCCACCACAACGACGTCGAAGCGCAGACGGTCGAGGCCGTGCTGATCCAGGCCGCTGATGCGATCAGCGCCTCGCGTCCGGGTGCGCGCCGTGAGACGCTCGAGAGCTACGTGAAGCGCCTTGAGAAACTTGAAGCGGTGGCCAACGCTCACGCGGGTGTCGAGAAGACCTATGCCATGCAGGCCGGTCGTGAGATCCGTATCATGGTCCAGCCTGATGAGATCAGCGACGGCGACGCCGTGATCCTGGCCCGTGATGTCGCTCACGAGATCGAGGAGCAGTTGGAGTATCCCGGCCAGATCAAGGTCATGGTCGTGCGTGAAAGCCGTGCCGTCGACTTCGCGAAATAAGCGCTCTTATGGCGGACAGCTCAGACAAGCCCCTGCTTGATTTCGTCTCTTCTGTTTCAGGGGATACCTACCTGAAGGTCGAAGAGGACCTGGGCGAGGGCTTCGTCCGGCTCAACGTCAGCGAGGCGCAGCGCCGCCAGGCCAAACATGACATCCGCAGCGTCGAGGACATCCTGGTCGAGCTTCTGCGCAACGCGCGCGACGCAGGGGCCACGCGGCTCTTCATCGCAAGCTCGCTGGATGCGGCGACGCGCCGCCTGACGGTCATCGACGACGGACAGGGCATACCCCTTGCCCTGCAACCGCAGATCTTCGAGCCCCGCGTGACGAGCAAGCTGGCCTCGATGGTCGTCGATGACTGGGGCGTGCACGGGCGCGGTATGGCCCTCTATTCGATCTCGGCCAACGCCGACAGCTGTTCGCTGGTCGCGAGCGGCCCTGAGCGGGGAGCCGCCTTCGCGATCAGTGTCGATACCCGCAGGCTCAAAGAGCGTGCCGATCAGAGCAGCTGGCCGAAGATCAAACCCGGCGCCGAGGGATTTGCGGTCGTAAGCGGGCCGCGCAACCTCCTGCGCACGGCTCTCGAGTTCGCGTGCCAGCATCCCGACATCGAGATCTACTTCGGGTCGCCGGCAGAGATCGCGGCGACCTTGCGCCGGCAGGGAGCGCAGCTTGCGCCTGACGCCGACCCGCATCGCGCGCCTGTCTGGCTCTGGCCTGCGCTCGCAGGCGACGGCGCCGAGCTCTATGAGGCGGCCCGGGACCTGGGCCTCGCTCTCTCAGAGCGCAACGCCTACCGTATACAGCGCGAAGAGATCGCGGCCCTTCCGTCTGTTGCTGAGGAGATGCGTCGACGTTTCGGGGCCAAAAGCGGCGAGGGCTCCCTTGACATCTATCGCGACGCCCGGGGCCTGAAGGTCGCCGCCGAGGACCTGCGCGCTCTGCAGTCACAGGTCGAGAGCGCCTTCGAGGAGCTGGCAGAGAAGTATTACCTGCAGGTCGCAGACGAGGTGAAGATCAGGGTCACGCGTCACGCGATCACCATACGGCTTCCCTTCATGAAAGAGGACTGATGGGGCTCGGTAGCAGCTACTTCATCAGGACCTTCGGCTGCCAGATGAACAAGTATGACAGCGAGCGTGTTGCCGGCCTGCTGCAGGCAGAAGGACTCAGCCCGGCTAGCAGCCCGGATGAGGCTGACGTCATCGTGTTCTTGACCTGCTGCGTGCGTGAAGGCGCTGACGAGCGCCTCTACGGTCAGGTCGCAAGCTTGAAACGCCTCAAGACCGCGGGGCGTAGTCCGCTGATCGCGGTGGGGGGCTGCATCGGCCAGCGCGACGGGGAAGCGCTTCAGAAGAGGATACCTCATGTCGACGTGGTCTTCGGGACCCATGATCTGCATGAGCTGCCGCGTCTGTTGCAGAGGGTGACGGAAGAGAGCAGGCCCCAGATAGCGCGTCGGGACTCGAGCTCGATGGCAGACTTCACGCGCGTCGTGCCCGAGCGTCGCGAGCATGCCTTCCACGCCTGGCTGCCGATATCGGTCGGCTGCGATAACTTCTGCAGTTACTGCATCGTACCCTTCGTCCGGGGACGTGAGATCAGCCGTCCGCTCGCAGAGATCGATGACATCGCTCGCGCGCTTGTCGCAGACGGCGTCCGTGAGATCACCCTGCTCGGGCAGAACGTCAACTCCTACGGGCGCGACCTTTACGGGGAGCAGCGCTTCGCCGAGGTGCTTGAAGCGGTCGCGGCGACCGGAGTGAGTCGTCTGGGTTTCGCCACGAGCCACCCGAAGGACCTCACGTCCGCCACGATCACGACCATGGCACAGACGCCGGCGGTCCTGCGCTATCTTCACCTGCCGGCACAACACGGCAACGACGAGATCCTGCAGGCCATGCGCCGCGGCTACACCCAGGCCCAGTACCGGGCACTCGCAGCTGAGCTGCGCGCGCAGATCCCCGACGTCACGCTCTCGACCGACCTCATCGTCGGCTTTCCCGGGGAGACCGAAGCTCAGTTCGAGGACACGCTCGAGCTGGTCCGCGCCATCGGCTTCGACCAGGTGTTCACCTTCATCTATTCGCCTCGCGCGGGAACACGCGCGGCAAGCCTCGCCGATCGGATCCCGCGCGACGTGGCCCTTGAGCGCTTCGAGCGCCTCACAGAGCTGGTCCAGCACAGCGCCGCCGGGCGCAACGCGGCCCTGCTCGACTCGACCCAGTCGGTACTGATCGAAGGCCCCTCGAAGCGTGAACCGGCGCTCATGACCGGGCGGACGCGGGGCTATAAGCTGGTGCATCTCAAGGCGCCCGCAGACCTGATCGGGCAGGAGCGGGCGGTCAGGATCACCGCGGCCCATCCCTTCTATCTTGAGGGGACCCTGGCATGATCGTCGCGCTCGTCGGGCCGACCGGGGTCGGTAAGAGCGAGCTGGCCCGTGACCTCGCCTGTCGTATGTGCGGCGTCGTCCTCTCTGCCGACGCGCTCCAGGTCTATCGTGAACTCAACATCGGGACCGCGAAGCTCCCGCTCGCAGAGCGGCGCGTCAGGCACTTCGGGCTCGACCTCGTGAGTCTGGATCAGTCCTGGTCCGCGGCTCGCTATCAACGCTATGCGCGGGGGGTCATCGAAGACTGTCAGGCGAAGGATCAGCCCGTGATCGTCTGCGGGGGCACCGGGCTCTACGTGCGCGCCGCCCTCGACGAGTTCGACTTCGCGAGTGGCGGGCAGACGGGCAACACGCTCAGAAAGCGCTACGAGGCCCTTCTCGCAGATCAGGGGGCCGCTGCCCTCTACGCTCTGTTGGAGGAGCGCGACCCGGTCTCTGCAGAGCGCGTCCATCCGCACAACACCCGTCGGGTCATCCGGGCGCTCGAGCTCTGCGATCGCGGAGAATCCTATGCGCAGCGCAGCGCCGGTTTCAAGGACTTCCGCTCGCACTATCCGGGCGTGCGCTATCTGGGTCTGAGCAAGGAGCGCGCGACGCTCTATCGTGACCTGGACGCGCGCGTCGAGGGGATGCTTGCCGCAGGCCTGCTCGATGAGGTCTGCGCCCTGCGGGCAGCGGGCTTGGCCAAGACACCCACCGCGCGCCAGGCGATCGGCTACAAGGAGCTTCTGACCTATCTTGAGGGAGGCAGCAGTTATGAGGAAGCTGTTGCAGCGATCAAGCAGAACACACGTCGCTATGCCAAGCGCCAGATGACCTTCTTCTCTGCTGATCCCCGGATTTCGTGGATTGACGGCGGCACGTATCCTTTGCTCGATGCGGCATGGTCTATACTGGAAAAATGAAGGAGATCGATTTCACGAAGACCGAAGGTCTCGGCAACGACTTCATCATCATCGATGACCGGAGTCGCCGTATCTCGCTGACCCCCGCTGAGGTCCGGCGTCTCTGCGACCGTCACTTCGGTATCGGAGCCGATGGTCTGATACTGCTGGGCCCGGGGGCGCCCCCGGCGGATCTCTCCTGGGACTTCTTCAACGCGGACGGTTCTGTCGCCGAGATGTGCGGCAATGGCATCCGCTGCATCGGCGCCTATGTGGTCGAGCGAGGACTGTGTGCTCCGGATCAGGAAGTACTTGTCATCCTGACGGCCGTCGGGGCGCGTAGCATCCGCATCCTGCGCGACCGGGAGGGACACTTCGAAGCGGCTGCGGTCTCGATGGGAAACGCCGAGCTCAGGCCCGAGGCGCTCAGCATCGAGGGTACGCAGTTCACCTGCGTTTCCATGGGAAACCCGCATGCGGTCACCTTCGTCGATGATGTCAGCTCCGCGCCGCTCGCAACACTCGGCCCCCTCATCGAGACTGACGCGGCTTTTCCCCAGGGCGCCAACGTCGGCTTCTGCGAGGTCGGCGATCGCGCTTCGCTGAAGCTGCGCGTCTGGGAACGCGGGGTCGGGGAGACCCTTGCCTGCGGGACGGGCGCCTGTGCGGCAGCGGTCGCGGCGCACGCCCGGGGCCTGTGCGGGCCCAGCGTCACCGTCCAGCTACCGGGAGGCGCGCTGGATATCTCGATCGAGGCGGCGACGCTGGCGGTCACGATGACCGGTCCGGCCCGGATCGTCTATGAAGGAAGCATCACGCTGTAAGGACTCGTGAGAAAGGAAGATCATGTCACACTTCGCCGCCAAACGTCTGGAGAACCTTCCGCCCTATCTGTTCGCGGAGATCGATCGCAAGAAAGCCGAGCTGGAGGCGGCAGGTCACGATGTGATCTCGTTGGGTATCGGAGACCCCGACAAGCCGACGCCTGAACACATCGTCGATGCCATGGCCGTGGCCATCCGCGACCCGAAGAACCATCATTACCCCTCCTATTCGGGTTCGCCGGCCTATCGGGCGGCCTGCGCGCAGTTCCTCGATACACGCTTCGGCGTCAAGGTCGATCCGGCCAGTCAGATCATATCCCTGATCGGCTCAAAGGAAGGTATCGCTCACCTCTTTCCGGCCTTCGTCGACCCCGGCTGCTATACGCTGATCCCCGGGGTCGGCTATCCGGTGTACTCGGGCGGGGGGATACTCAACGACTCGCTGTCCCACTGGATGCCGATGCGCGAGGAGAACGGTTTTCTGGCCGACTTCGAATCGACGCCACCGGAGGTCCTGGCCAAGGCCCAGATGATGATCATCAGCTATCCCAACAACCCGACGGGCGTGGCGGCCGGCCCTGAGTACTTCGATCGGGCGATCGCCTTCGCAAAGCAGCACGACCTTCTGCTGATCCACGACAACGCTTACTGCGATGTCGCCTATGACGGCTTCCGGCCGACGAGTATCCTTGAGCGACCGGGCGCCCTGGACTGCTGTCTTGAGTTCTTCAGTACGTCGAAGTCCTACAACATGACCGGCTGGCGCTGTGCGTTCGTAGCGGGCAACACGGAGGCGATCAAGACCTTCGGTACCGTGAAGTCCAACATCGACTCGGGCATCTTCACGGCGGTCCAGGACGCTGCCATCGAGGCCTTCACCGGTCCGCAGGATGAGATCGCAACGATGGTCGCACTCTACCAGCACCGGCGTGACCTCGTCATGAAGACCCTCGATGAGATGGGCATCCACTATGCGTATCCGCAGGGGACGATATTCATGTGGGCGCGCGTGCCCGAGGGCTACAGCTCGGCAGAATACGCCGAGAAGGTCCTGATGGAGGCACACGTCATCGTCGCGGCCGGCACGGCCTATGGACCGGACGGGGAGGGCTGGTTCCGTCTCTCGCTTGCCTGCGAGGACGACCGGCTCGTCGAGGCCCTGGAGCGCATGAGCAAGCTCTAGCCGCATGGCTCCCGAGATCAGAGATGCGCGCCTGCGCGCCCTATTGGTCGGTGTCGACTCGGGCGCATCTGAGCTGTGGTCCTTCGACGATACCTTCGATGAGCTCCGCCGTCTTGCCCTGACCGCCGATCTCCAGATCGCAGGGCGCCTGAGTCAGAAACTGCCAGCGCCGCATAACGTGACCTATCTCGGCAAGGGGAAGACCGAGGAGCTGAGGCAGCTTGTCAGCGCGCTTGAAGCCGAGGTCGTCCTCTTCGACGATGAGCTGACGCCGCGGCAGGAGACGGCCTTGACCCGTCTGCTCCCGGACTCGGTCATGGTCGTTGACCGGACGGCGCTGATACTCTCGATCTTCGCCGATCATGCGACGTCGCGCGAGGGCAAACTCCAGGTCGAGTTAGCCCAACTGGAATATGAGCTGCCCCGGCTGCGGGGGAAGTGGTCCCACCTGACGCGCGAGAAGCTCGGCGGCGCCTCAGGCGCGCGCTTCGGAGCGGGCGAGTCGCAGCTGGAAAGCGACCGGCGTCTGATCCGCAGGCGTATCGCGCTTCTGCGAAAGAAGATCGAGGCGATCGGGCGTGAACGCCGGACGCAGCGCCAGCGGCGCAGCTCCTCAGCGGTCTTCAGGATCGTGCTGGTCGGCTACACGAACGCCGGTAAGTCGACCCTGCTCAACCGTCTGAGCTCGGCAGAGGTCCTGGCCTACGACAAGCTTTTCGCCACGCTTGATGCGACGACGCGACGGATCGGTTTTGAGGGAGGCAGACAGGCGACTTTGACCGATACGGTCGGCTTCATACACAAGCTGCCCCATACCCTGGTGGCCTCGTTTCGCTCGACGCTTGACGAGGTCCGCGAGGCCGATCTGCTCCTGCATGTGGTCGACGCCGCCTCGCCGGTCATGCGTGCGCAGATCGCAGCCGTTCAGGAGGTGCTGGTCGAGCTGGGAGCTGAAGGTAAGCCTCAGCTCCTTGTCTTGAACAAGGGTGACGAGATCGCGATCGGGGAGGCTGAGGCACTCAAAGAGCGCTGGCCGGGAAGCCTGGTCATATCAGCGCTGAGGGGGGAGGGGATCGATGAGTTGCGGCGCCGCCTCTCGGTGCTCAGCGAAAGATCCGCAGGACCCCGATGACCTCGCCGACGACCTCGGCCTCACGGCTCAGTATCGGTTCGAAGGCATCGTTGGCAGGTTGCAGGCGGATGTGGTCGGTCTCGGGGTAGTAGTACTTCACTGTCGCCTCGTCATCGATCAGAGCAACGACCATCGCACCGGGCAGTGCCGTTCTCTGCGCGCGCACGATCACCATATCTCCGTCGAGCACACCGGCATCTATCATGGAGTCCCCGTGCACCCGAAGCAGGAAGCTCTCCTTGCTGCCGCTTTTGATCAGGGAGGCGGGCAGTGGCAAGGTCTCCTCGCGGTTCTCCTCAGCCAGGATCGGCGTGCCGGCCGCGACTCGTCCGATCAAAGGAAGGTCGATGATCTCACCGCGATCGTAGGCGGTGTCTGAGGAGGCGGGGTTCTCTTCGCGCAGGAGAGAGAACACGCGGGACTTCCCGTTGTCACGCCCCAGGAAGCCTTTCTCGATGAGCTTGTTGATGTGAGTCTGGATCGTTCCGGTCGAACTGAGGCCGACTCCTTTGCCGATCTCGCGCACGCTGGGGAATATCCCTTCGCGCTGATAGTAAGTGACGATGAAGTCGTAGATAAGCGCCTGTTTAGGGGTAAGCCCGGTCCTGTCAACGGTCATGAGGTACTCCTTACGTTCATATCCCCAGTATAGAACACTTGTTCAGGGAAAGCAAACATCTGTTCGGAAATATCCTTGACAGCGAACACATGTACGCCTTATACTGGATACGAACAGATGTACGTGAGTGTTGTCAGAAGCTTCTGGCACGCTGGTAACAGGAACCAAAGGAAAGGAGCAACGATGTCACGCCTGATAGCTGGAGTAGCCGACAAGTTCTACGAGAGGCCGCTGTATGCCTTCACAGGGGTCATCGCCTGCGCAGTGATCGTGGCGCTTCTCCTGATGCCAATCTGAACAGTTGACTTGCCTCCTTATACCCTCTATAGTAGATTCCAACGTTCGAACCACTATATGTAGGGGATTGCATGGATTGTCCGTCCTGCGGCTATGCTGAGAGCAAGGTGATCGATTCTCGGACCTCTGATTCCCAGGGGGCGGTCAGAAGGCGACGTGAATGTCTTCAATGTGGCGCGCGCTTCACGACTTACGAGCGCATCGAGGAGCGACCTCTTCTCATCGTCAAGCGCGACGGCTCCTCTGAACCATTCGATTTCGACAAACTGCGGCGCGGCATCATGACCGCTGTCGTCAAGCGTCCGATCGGCTCGGATGCGATCGATGAGCTTATCAACGACATAGTCACCAATCTACAGAACTCAATGAAGTATGAGGTCAGCTCGAAGGTCTTAGGCGATATGGTCCTGCGGCGTCTCAAGGAGCTCGACGGGGTCGCCTACATCCGTTTCGCCTCGGTCTACAAGGACTTCCAGGACCTGGATGAGTTCACCCGTGAACTCGGGGAGCTCTGAGCGTGGCCCAGTCCCTTAAAATCAAGCGACTCAGAGAAGATGTTCCGGCGCCGGACTTCGCCCATCCAGGCGATGCGGGCCTTGATCTTCGCGCTGCCGACGGCTGCACGATCGCCCCGTTCGAGCGCATCCTGATCCCCACGGGGATCTCCCTCGCGATCCCGGAGGGCCATGCCGGTCTCATCCTGCCCCGCAGTGGCAACGCGCTGAAGCAGGGTCTGTCGTTAGCGAACACTCCGGGGCTCATCGACAGCGGATATCGGGGCGAGATCAAGGTGCTTGCTATAAACCTCGACCCCCGGATCCCGATCACGATCGAGCCCGGGGATCGGATCGCGCAACTCGTCATCATCGCGACGGCGCAGCTCGCACTCATCGAGGCCGACGAGCTTGATACGACCATCCGCGGAGCAGGTGGCTTCGGGAGTACCGGAACAGGTAGTCAGATCGACCAGAAAGGACGGGCAGAAGGACAAGTTCTTCAAGATCAGTGAGCGAGGGTCGACGCTGTCGACCGAGATCATCGCGGGGGTCACGACCTTCCTCGCGATGGCCTACATCATCTTCGTGAACCCGACTATCCTGGCGGGGGCCATGGGGAAGGAGTTCTTTCCCGCCGTACTGACCGCGACCTGTATCGGTGCGGCGGCGATGTGCCTGTTCATGGGGCTCTACGCCAACCGCCCGATCGCGCTGGCCTCTGGCATGGGCATCAACGCGGTGGTCGCCTTCACGCTCATCATCGGCATGAAGGTGCCCTGGCAGGTAGCCATGTCCGTGATCTTCGCCGAGGGCGTGTTGATCCTGCTCCTGGTGCTGTTCGGTCTGCGGGAAGCGGTCATGAACGCGATCCCGGTCAATCTGCGCCGGGCCATCGGCGTCGGCATCGGGCTGGGCTTCATCGTCTATGTGCTCACGAAGCTCCTGCGCGGCAAGGCGAAAGAGGTCAAGCTGCTCATGTGGATAGCGGCTGCGGCCTTCCTGGTGGTCTTCCTGCAAGGGCCGATCCTCAAACTCATCGGCTGATCCGCTCTGGTAAGGCTGGTTCTTTGCGACGGCGCCCGGGGCAAGCTCGGGCGCTGTCGCCTTTGTTATACTGGAACCTGAAGGAGTTCTACGTGTTCAACCGATCGAAACGGCTGCAGTTGCGGCTGCATCCTGACCCGATACTGGCGCAGATCAGCGCTGAAGTGGCCCCCGCGGAGATACCGGGGCTAAGTTCGCTTATCGCCAGCATGGGACAGACGATGTATGACAACGAAGGCTGCGGCCTGGCCGCTATCCAGGTCGGCGTTCCCCGGCGATTGATCGTCTATGATATCAGCGAGGAGCAAGACGATCTGCAGGCGCTCATCAACCCTCGCATCGTCGATCTGTCTGCGGACTGCGAGACGAGTGATGAAGGCTGCCTGTCGTTTCCCGGGCTCTATAAGCCGGTCGAGCGCTCCTTTGGCATGCGGATCGAGGCGCTTGACGCCTCAGGTAAGTCGCACAGCATCGAGGTCGAGGGCTTCCTTGCCCGTGTCCTGCAGCACGAGATCGACCACCTCGAAGGGGTCACGATGCTCGACCATCTCGATCCGACGCAGCGCCAACAGGCCCTGAGGGAGTACTTCGGTCTACAGCCTGCCCTGCCGACGACCGGCGCCCACGCTGGCGCCGAGCTGTAGCAAGGCTCATCATGCGCTACGCGTTCTTCGGCACTCCACGTTTCGCTGCAGATATCCTCGAGCGGCTCAGAGCCGCCGGACTTCCCCCGAGCCTGGTCGTGACCCGCGCTGATGCGGTCTCACGGCGGGGCAGCAGACTGCGACCTTCGGCAGTGGCCGCGCGCGCGCTGGACGCAGGGCTGCCGCTTGCGCGTCCAGCTGAACTGACTGAGCTTGCTGAAGATCTGGACGCACTCGATCTCGACTGCGTCGTCGTGGCGGCCTTCGGACGGATCATGCCCCGCAGCCTGCTGGAGATCTCGCGTTCAGGCTGGATCAACGTGCACGCCTCGCTCCTGCCGCGCTGGCGCGGAGCGGCCCCGATCCAGCGGGCCATCCTTGAAGGCGACGAGATGACCGGCGTGAGCATCATGCGCATGGAGGCCGGCCTGGACACCGGTCCGGTCTGCGCGCAGGAGAGCGTCACGATAGGGGAGGCCTCGC
Source organism: Actinomycetes bacterium (assembly GCA_009785855.1). Classification (GTDB taxonomy): domain Bacteria; phylum Actinomycetota; class Coriobacteriia; order WRKU01; family WQUG01; genus WQUG01. Next base: position 11,107 of record WQUG01000047.1, on the reverse strand, counting down.
TGCGTGAGCTTGAAGACACGCTTGCAGCCCGGGGCGCAGAGCTCCTCATCGACCTGATGCCGCGGCTCGCGCTGGGGACGCTACGGTGGCAGGAACAGGATGAAACGCAGGCAAGCTATGCCCGCAAGCTGCAGAAGGGCGAGCTCGATCTTGACCCCTCGCTCGACCCCGCGACCTGTGTGCGCCGGGTCCGCGCTTCCTCCGACGCCAGCCCGGCGCGCTGCAGGCTGCAGGTCGCAGGCAAGGAGCTGGTGCTGCGCGTCCTTGAAGCGGAGCTGCGCTCTGGCGAGTGCGCCCAGCCCGGCACGGCTCGAGACGCTGGCGACCACCTGGCGCTCTGCGCCGCCTCAAAGAGCTGCTACTGCGCGGTCACGCGCCTGCAGCGTGCGGGCGGCAAGGCGCAACCGGCGGCGGAATTCCTGCGCGGACTGCAGCAGAGGGAGTCGCTGGCATGGCGCTGATGACGGCCAACGATCCCTCGAAGCTTCCGGCGCTCAAGAGGCCGCGTGAAGAGCGTGAGCCGCTCGTGGCCCCCACACGGCTGCGGCTGGCCCTGGTCGTCAGCATCGGTCTTACCCTGATCGCCGTCCTGCTTGCCGCCTACGGGTTCTCTGCGACCACGAACGTACCGACGCTGACCGGACGCAGCGAACAGGCTGCCCGGGCGATCGCGCGGAGCTCCCGCTTGCAACTCGTGGTGTCCGAGCGCCTCTTTTCCACTCGCGCGAAGGGAACGGTCCTGAGCCAGAGCCCGGCGCCGGGCAGGAGGGTCGTTGCAGGCAGGACCGTACACGTCTCGGTCTCCGGCGGTACCGGCCAGGTGCTCCTGCCGGATCTGACCGGGCTGGCGAGCGCTCAGGCTCAGGAGCGTCTGAAAAGCCTGGGGCTGCTGTACCGTATCGTCGAGGAGGCATCCCCGAAACCTGCCGGCACGGTCATCTCGACCGTGCCACCTGCGGGGTCACGTCTGCGCGTCGGCGACACGGTCGTCGTCCACGTAGCTCGCACGACCGACGTCATCGAGCTCGTCAGCTATGATCTCAGCGAGCGTACCATCGTCATCGAACCTCGCTATCAGCCAAACGCTCCAGGAGTCGATCATACCTACGACGTCGCCCAGCGCCTCTCCGCCCTGGTGAAGGCGGCGGGAGGAAAGGCGGTGATCACGCGCGCTTCGACAGAGACGACCTTGCCCGCCGCGGTCTTCGCCGAGCGCGCGACTGCCGCCCACCCAAGCGCGCAACTGATCATCCGGATCGAGTCAGACGGAGCAAGTGGGATGGCGGTCAAGGCTCCGGATCCGAACTCGACGCTGGCCCAGGCGCTGCTCGCTCAACTGCGCTGGGTCGCGCCCCAGGCGCGCTCATCGGCAACAACGCTCGTCAGCGCTGCTCCTCCCGCCTCCAGCGCCGTCATCTCATTGGGGAGAAGCGATTCGAGATCCGACCGGGCGCTCTTCAGCGACAGCCTCTTTCGCGACAACCTGGCGCGGGCCCTCTATCTGGGACTCGGCAAGACGCTCGGGCGTTAGGCTGATATACTGTTCTCTGCGTCGGGGTGTAGCGCAGCTTGGTAGCGCATCTGCTTTGGGAGCAGAGGGTCGCAGGTTCAAATCCTGTCACCCCGACCAGCTTTTCTTGTATCCGCTCCCCGTTGCTTGCTATCATGGATGAGCACAAGCGGGTGTAGTTCAATTGGTAGAGCATCAGCCTTCCAAGCTGATTGTTGCGGGTTCGAGTCCCGTCGCCCGCTCCAACTCGGTCTTGTTCCGCCTCGGGCGCTCAGACCATCCCTCGCGGCGACCAAGGCCGCCACGGGATGCCCTTCGAGCCTGACGCGAAACAATCCCTTCGTTGGCAGTTAACGGTAACATGCGCCCATAGCTCAGCAGGATAGAGCGGGAGACTTCTAATCTTCAGGCCGGGGGTTCGACTCCCTCTGGGCGCACCAATAGGACAGGGTTCGAACGGAGGTACATCATGGCAAGTTTACAAGGGGCAGCGCTCATCGGGCAGTCCGGCGGACCGACATCGGCCATCAACGCGGCGGCGTTGGGGGCGATCGAAGCCTGTCTTGACAGCCCCGACATCACCAGGGTCTACGGCATGCAGTACGGTATCCGCGGGGTGCTCGATGACAAGCTGTATGTACTCGACGAGGAGGATCGCGACGAGCTGAAGCTGCTCAAGTATACCCCGTCGTCGTTTTTGGGGACCTGCCGCTACAAGCTGAAGAACCCTGCAGATGATGATACCGACTACCAGCGCATCCTGGAGATCTTCAAGAAGTACGACATCCGCTACTTCTTCCTGATCGGCGGAAACGATTCGATGGACACCTGCAACAAGGTCTCGAAGTTCATGCTGGATAACGGCTATGAGTGTCGGGTCATGGGCATCCCGAAGACGATCGACAACGACTTGTACGGGACCGATCACTGTCCGGGCTACGGTTCAGCCGCCAAGTACATCGCGACCACCTGCAAGGAGGTCTCTCTGGACGCCCGCGTCTATGACATCGGCATGATCACGATCATCGAGGCCATGGGACGCCATGCCGGCTGGTTGGTCGCTGCCGCCGCTCTTGCGGGAGACTACGCGCCCGATCTGATCTATCTGCCGGAGCTTGAGTTCGATATGGAGACCTTCCTGGACGATGTGGACGCGCTCTATAAGAAGAACGGTAACGTGATCGTCGCGGTCAGCGAGGGGATCCATGACAAGGACGGGAAGTTCATCTCTGAGTATGGCGCCTCGGGCGATCAGACCAAGGACAGCTTCGGGCATACGCAGCTGGGCGGGCTTGCCGCCATCCTGGCAGCGCGCGCCAAGGAGCGGACGGGCGCGAAGGTCCGCGGCATCGAGCTCTCGCTGCTGCAACGCTGCGCGTCACGTCTGGCCTCGCAGACCGACCTTGATGAAAGCTATGCCTCGGGGCAGGCTGCTGTCGAGCATGCGGTCAGCGGCGTTACCGACAAGATGATCGGCTTCGATGTCACGCGCGAGGGCGGCTATACGTGCGAGCTGGTCCTGCTGCCGCTCGATACGGTCGCCAACACAGAGAAGAAGGTCCCGCGCGAGTGGATCAACGAGGCGGGCAACAAGGTGCTTCCGGCCTTCGTCGACTACGCGCTGCCGCTGATCCAGGGCGAGACGAAGCAGGAGATGCAGGACGGACTTCCACGCTTCGCGAAGCTCAAAAGGATCATCGCCAACGCGTGACCGTTCGTCGGTTCGTGTTACGCTGCGCGCGACGAACTAGGGTAAACTCGGAAAGGTTGTAACTCGCCGCTGATACTGAGGAGAGGATATCTTGTGAAGGTCTACATCGTCTTTTCGCACCCCAACCATGTCGGGATGGGCTATGCGGCGCTGCAGTCTGCGAAGAAGGGCTTCGAGGACGCTGGCCATGAGGTCCGCGTGACCGATCTCTATCGGGAGCGCGACTTCGACCCGATACTGCGCTATGACGATCCCCATGAGCTCATCAACTGCCAGACGGATGAGACCTTCAAGACCTATCGCGACAACATCGCCTGGGCCGACAAGCTCGTCTTCATCTATCCGATCTGGTGGGGGGGCGGACCGGCGCTTTTCAAGGGTTTCATCGATCAGGTGTACTGCTCCGGTTTCGCCTACAACTTCAAGGGGATCTGGCCGCATGGCCATCTGAGCGACAAGAGCGCCTGGATCATCGTGACTCACGATACGCCCTGGTTCGTGGCGCGCTTCATCCAGCGCGACTACGGACGGATCATGCGCGGTCAGATACTGCGGACCATGTTCGGTATCAAGGGTGCGAAACTCACCTCGCTCGGCTTCTTGAAACGCAGCACTCCAAAGCAGCGCGAGAAGATGCTCGCGAAGATCTATCGTATCGCCAACAAGGCCTAGCTGTGCTATCATGATAAGCCGCTTGTCTGGATACGGTGGGTGTAGCTCAGCTGGTTAGAGTGCCTGACTGTGGCTCAGGAGGTCGAGGGTTCGAATCCCTTTACCCACCCCAATCAAGCAGAATACACATGCGGGAACAGCTTTGGCCCTCAGGTGCCCTTCGGGGGAGAGTATCAAAGCCCGCAGAGGAACAACCAGAAAGGACGGTGGCCACTCGTGGCAACTAAGATCACCATGAAGACCCTGCTTGAGGCAGGCGTCCACTTCGGGCATCAGACCCGTCGTTGGAACCCCAAGATGAAACCCTACATCTTCACGCAGCGCGGGGATATCTATATCCTCGACCTGCGCCAGACGATGCAGGCCCTGCAGAAGGGCTATCGCTTCGCCTTCCAGACCGGGCAGCGCGGCGGCGAGGTGCTGTTCGTCGGCACGAAGAAGCAGGCGCAGGAGCCCCTGGAGACCGCTGCGAAGAAGTGCGGTATGCCCTATGTGACCCATCGCTGGCTCGGCGGTATGCTCACGAACTTCCAGACGATCCGCAGTCGCGTGACCGAGATGGAGAAGCTCGAGAAGATGATCGAGGACGGCTCGATGGCTCAGCTGCCCAAGAAGGAGCAGATACTGAAGAACAAGGAGCTCGAGAAACTCCACCGCAACCTCGATGGCATCCGTAACATGAAGGGGCTGCCGGCCGCGGTGTTCCTGGTCGACTCGACGCGCGAATACATCGCGGTCGCCGAGGCGCGCCGCCTGAACATCCCGATCGTCGCGCTCATCGACACGAACGCCGACCCCGATGAGATCGACTATCCGATACCGGCCAACGATGATGCGATACGCAGCATCGCGCTCATCGCCAACGTCATCTCGGAAGGTATCCTCGAGGGCAACGGTGGCGCCTCGGTCCAGAGCGTCGCTCCTGAGTCTGAGAGTGCGCCCACAGAGGCACCGGTGTCCGAGGAGGCGCCGTTGCCGGAGGTAGCTCCGTCGCCGGGGTCGGCCTCGCAAACGACACCGACCCCGACACCGGAGCCGGAACCCGAGGAGGCGCCGTCACTGGTACCGGCCTCGCAAACGACACCGGCACCAGCACCGGCGCCCGAGTCAGAGCCAGCTGAGAGTGCTCCGTCGCCGGAACCCGAGGAGGCCCCGTCGCCGGGGTCGGCCTCGCAAACGACACCGACCCCGACACCGGAGCCCGTGCCAGTACCCGAGGCAGAGGCGACACCGACCCCGACACCGGAGCCTGCGTCAGAGCCGGCGCCGGCAGTCGAAACACCCGTAGAGGAGGCATGATGGCAGAGATCACCGCACAGTTGGTAAAGGAGCTCCGGGAGATCACCGGAGCCGGCATGATGGACTGCAAGAAAGCGCTGATGGAGGCTGAGGGAGAGATCGAGGCCGCTATCGACAACCTGCGCACGCACGGTCTGGCCGCCCAGGTCAAGAAGTCCGGACGCGCCACGAACGAGGGCGCGATCGCGATCGCACGGGCCGATGACGATCGTACGATCGCGATGCTCGAGCTGAACTGCGAGACAGACTTCGTGGCGACCAACGCCACCTTCACCGGATTCGCGCAGCAACTGGCTGAGCTTGTGCTGACCCAGGACCCCGCAGACGTCGAGGCTCTGAAGGCCTTGCCGGTATCAGGCGCTGACATCACGGTCGAGCAGCTCTTCGCCGACATGTTCAACAAGCTCGGCGAGAACATGGGCGTGGCGCGCTTCACCCGCAAGACGATCGAGGGCACGGGAGCCTTCGCGTCCTATATCCACGGAGGCGCCAAGATCGCTGTCATCGTCGCGTTCTCCTTCGATACAGCCGAGACTGCCTACAGCGAGGACTTCAAGGTCTATGGCAAGGATATCGCGATGCAGGTGGCCGCAGCTGACCCGATCGCCCTTGACCGCGACTCCTTCGATCCAGCGACCATCGCACATGAGCTGGAGATCTATAAGGCGCAGGCGGCCGAGTCCGGCAAGCCGGAGGCTATCCAGGAGAAGATGGCCGAGGGACGACTGAACAAGTTCTACAAGGAGCAGGCGCTCGTAGAGCAGGCCTTCGTCAAGGACATGGACATCAGCATCAGCGACTACACCAGGCGCGTCAACAAAGAGATCGGCGATACCATCACGATCACCTCGTTCTTACGCTATAACCTGGGTGAGACCGGGGGCGCAGGCGAAGCGGCGGCAAGCTGATAGACCCTGCGTTGACACAGGTGGTGTCAGAACTCAGAGCCGGCCTTAGGGCCGGCTCTTTTCTGCTATGCTAGTTGCAGGCATGCACAACACAGAGCGAAGGCGGTGGTTCTTTGTCACAGGTAAAGGGTTTCAAGCGGGTGTTGCTCAAACTCTCGGGAGAAGCGCTTATGGGGCGCGAGGGCTATGGGATCGACCCGCTTGTCGCGAACTCGCTCGCCCGTCAGATCACCGAGGTCGCGCGCGACGGACATGAGATCTGCATCGTCGTCGGGGGCGGCAACATCTTCCGGGGCCTGGCTGCCTCAGCCGAGGGTATGGACCGCGCCACCGGCGATTACATGGGCATGCTCGCGACGGTCATGAACGGCCTTGCCCTGCAGGACGCCCTCGAACGCTCCGGAAGCTTCACGCGGGTGATGTCGGCCATCAACATGCAGCAGGTCGCCGAACCCTATATACGGCGCCGTGCCATCCGTCATATGGAGAAGGGCCGCGTGGTCATCTTCGCGGCGGGCACGGGTAACCCCTTCTTCACAACGGACACGACCGCCGCCCTGCGCGCGCTCGAGATCGATGCGGACTGCGTCATGAAGGCGACCCGCGTCGACGGGGTCTACGACAAGGACCCACAGAAGTTCGACGACGCGCATAAGTTCGACCATCTGACCTATCTGGAAGTCCTGAGCAAGGGACTCAAGGTCATGGATTCGACCGCCATATCGCTTTGTATGGACAATGAACTGCCCATCGTGGTGTTCAACATGGAGGTCGAGGGAAACATCGCGCGGGCGGTGGCAGGAGAAGCAGTCGGAACGCGAGTGGAGGCGTAAGAACAGATGAAGATCGAAGAGATCATCGAGCGGACCAAAGAACACATGCAGCGCACCGAGGAGGTGCTGGCAGGAGAGTTCACGGGAGTACGTACCGGACGGGCGACCACGGCGCTCTTCGAGAAGATCGAGGTGGAGGCCTATGGCTCCACGATCCCCTTGAACCAGGTCGCCAACATCAAGGCCACCGATGCGCAGACCGTCGTCATCGAGCCCTGGGATAAAAGTGTGATGTCGCATATCGACAAGGCCATCCAGGCTTCTGACCTGGGGCTGACGCCCTCAAACGATGGGACGATCCTGCGGGTCTCCTTCCCGGCTCTGACCGAGGAGCGCCGTCGTGAACTCGCGAAACTCTGCCATGGCTATGCCGAGGACGCCCGTATCGCGGTGCGCAACGTGCGCCAGAAGGCCAACCGGGGCATCGAGGACCAGAAGGGGACCGAGGGCGTCTCGGAAGACGACATCCACCGCGCTTTGGAGGACGTCCAGAAGCTCACGGACAGCGCTATCGAAGGGATCGGCAAGCTTCTTGAGAAGAAGGAAGCGGAGATCATGGCCATCTAGGCCGCCGGTATCATGGCTTCCTCTTCTGACAGGGCGCGACGAGCAGAGTACTTCTCATCGGATGTGGCGCGCGGACTTCTTGCCCGGCTCTCGCTGGATCCTGCGGATCTGCCGCGCCATGTCGCCATCATCATGGATGGGAACGGTCGCTGGGCGAAGAAGCAGGGGAAACCGCGGATCAGCGGGCATAAGGCTGGGGTGGTCGCCGTGCGTGAGGCGATCGGGACCAGCGTTGAGCTCGGTATCGACTATCTGACGATCTACTCCTTCTCCAGCGAGAACTGGTCGCGTCCCAAAGACGAGGTCAGAGGCATCATGTCGCTCTTCGTCGAGGTGCTGGCCAAAGAGGTCCGTGAACTCAACGAGCAGAACGTACGCGTGCGCATCATCGGGGACCTGAGCAGCGTGCCCGCGCGGACCCGGCGCGCTTTCGAGGACTGCTGTGCCTCGACCTCCGCAAATACGGGTCTGACCCTGGTCGTGGCGCTGTCCTACGGCGCCCGTGCTGACATCATCGCGGCAGCGCGACGGTGCGGGGGAGGCGAGGTCGATCAGGACGCTTTCGCCCGTGAGCTTTCAACGGCGGGCATGCCGGATCCCGATCTGCTCATCCGCACGAGCGGCGAGAAGCGTCTCTCGAACTTCCTGCTCTGGGAGGCCGCCTACGCCGAACTCTACTTCACCGACGTCCTCTGGCCGGATTTCACGCGCGAGAGCCTCCTGGAAGCACTCGTCGACTACCAGGGCCGCAGTCGCCGCTACGGGGGCGTGTAGCCGGTGGCCTACGAGATCATCGAAGAGGAGCCCGCCGGGATCAAGAGAGCGGGGTTCTTGACCCGGGCGCTCACGGGAGCCGCCTTCGCGCTTATCTGGCTGGCAGGCATCGTCATCGGCTTGCGTTGGTTTGTGCTGCCGATCCTGTGCGCGGTGGTGGCGGTCATCGGCATCCATGAGTTCATGCAGTTGCGTCGCAAGTTCGCGCCGACCTGGCTGAACGCGATACTAGGTTTCTTGTACCTGGTGATCCCCTTCGCCTGCCTGATGTTGCTGCGTAACACGACGACCGAAGGCCTTGGCCTCTGCCTGGCGCTCGTCCTCTCAGTGTGGGGCGCCGATACGGCTGGGTATATCTTCGGGTCGCTCTTAGGACGCCATAAACTGGCTCCGAGGATATCGCCGAAAAAATCATGGGAAGGTTTCATCGCAGGTATCATCGTCTCGATGTTGATCTGGGCGATCGTACCGCAGTTCTTCGTGACGGGAGGGGTGCCGTGGTGGCTCGGCGCTGGCATGGGGTTCATCGTTGCCTGGGCAGGGCTGGGCGGCGACCTGTTCGAATCACAGCTCAAGCGACGCGCCGGTGTCAAGGACGCCGGTACGATCCTGCCGGGTCATGGGGGCGTGCTTGATCGCTTCGACTCGCTGCTTGCGGCAGCTCCGGTGACGCTGATCGTCCTGCTTTGCTTAGAGATCGTCGTCAGTCTCTCTGGCCTGATCTGATGGCGACCGTCCGCAAGATAGCCATCCTGGGGAGCACGGGCTCGATCGGGCGCCAGGCGCTCGAGGTCGTCGCAGCCCATCCCGACCGACTCAAGGTCGTGCTGCTCTCCGCGCACCGCTCTGCAGAACTCCTGCGTGAGCAGGCCGCTGCCTTCAAGGTTTCGCGCAGCGTGCTCACCTCTGTTGAGTCATCGCCTGCTCTGGCAGAGGCCATCGCGACCAGCGAGGCAGATCTTGTGCTCAACGCGCTGGTCGGCGCGGCGGGTCTGCGGGCGACGCTTGCCACGCTGGAAGCGGGCAAGACGCTGGCGTTGGCCAACAAGGAATCACTGGTCATCGGAGGAGAACTGCCGCTGGTCGCCGACGCGCTGGCCGCCCGCCCGCTCGGCTCCCGTATCATCCCGGTCGACTCAGAACACTCAGCGATCTACCAGTGTCTGCTCGGCGAGGACCCCGGCGCTCTGCGGCGCATCTGGCTGACGGCCTCCGGGGGGCCGTTCTACGGGCTGAGCAGGAAGGAGCTGGCCACCAGAACGGCAGCTGACGCCCTGCGTCATCCGACCTGGTCTATGGGCCCTAAGATCACGATCGACTCAGCGACGCTCATGAACAAGGGTCTTGAGATCATCGAGGCCCATCATCTCTTCGGCTGCGGTTATGACGACATCACGCCGGTCATCCACCGCTCCTCGATCGTCCACTCGCTGGTCGAGTTCGCTGACGGGGCCCTCAAGGCGCAGCTGGGAGTCCCCGACATGCGGGTCCCGATCCAGCTGGCCTTCAGCCTGCCTCAGCGCTGGGAGTCTGCCGAGACCCTCGATCTGCTCGCCGCCGGGCCGCTGAGTTTCGAGGCGCCTGATGAGGAGAGCTTCGGTTGCCTGGGGCTCGCGCGCGAGGCGGGGCGAGCAGGCGGGACGGCGCCGGTGGTACTCAACGCTGCCAACGAGGTCGCGGTCGCGGCGTTCATCGCGGGGAGCTGTGGTTTTCTCGACATCGAGGCGCTGGTGCGCGAGGCCCTCGACAGCTTCGGCGCCAGTCCGATCGGATCTGTTAAACATCTGGAGGAGCTTGACGCCTCGGTGCGTCGCCACGTAGGCTTGAAACTGATCGACTGAACGAGGTAACCTGTGTCTTTCACCTTACAAGCCATACTCTGGGGGATCATCACGCTGTCCATCGTGGTCTTCCTGCATGAAGGAGGCCACTTCCTGGCCGCCCGGGCTTTCGGGGTACGAGTCCATGAGTTCATGTTCGGCCTGCCGGGTCCCAAGATCGGCTTCAAGCGCGGCGACACCCTCTATGGCGTCACCGCGATACCCTTCGGCGGTTACAACAAGATCGCGGGCATGGAGGGCGATGTGACCAACGTCTGCCTGCAACCGGCGCTGACCGCCGTCACGAAAGCCGCGCGCCCGATGACGGCGGCCGAGGTCGCAGAGCTCTGTGGGATCGACGAAGAGGAAGCCGAGCTGGTCCTGAACACGCTGGTGGACTGGTCCGCGCTCTCCCGTGACAGGGAAGAGGGGACCTGGGCGCCGGAGCTGCCCGCCGAGCTGGCCGCCGATCCCGAGGCGCTGTTCGCCAGGGCGAAGGAAAACACCTATCAGGCGCTCGGTTTCTGGAAGCGCGCCGTGGTGCTCCTCACGGGCATCTTCATCAACATCATCTTCGCTCTGCTCGTCTTCACGGTCGTACTCTCGGTCTGGGGCCAGCAGGCCGCGCTGAACAAGGTCGCGCCGGTTGCGGGAGGTCCGGCCATCGCGGCGGGTATCGCGAAGGGCGACCGCATCATCCGCATCGGGGCGACGAAGGTCACGACTTTCGACGACATCACGAAGGCAGTCGCGCACCTGCATCCCGGCGACCAGATCACGCTGACCATCGCCCCCGACCGACAGACAACGCTGACGCTGGGCAAAAACCCCAGCAACGCCAGTCGCGCTTACCTGGGGATCGAGGCGGTCCCGGAATACCAGCGCTTGGCGCCATTACATGCGCTGGGGCAGTCCTTCACTTACGTGAAGCTCACCGTCCGGGGCATCCTCGGCTTCTTCACGCCCGGAAAGTTCACCGAGTCGGTCAACAACTCCGCCTCGGTCGTCGGGAT
>WQUG01000046.1 GCA_009785855.1 Actinomycetes bacterium | reverse complement strand
CCTGGGCGCGCAGCGACGCGCGCGATGCGAAGGTGGCTCCCGGTTCTATCCCGAGCGCCTTGACCACCGCCTGAGGAAGGATGAAGCCATCCGGATCGCCGTCATCGAAGAGCAGCCGACAGGCCCGCCGGTCAGGACCTGTCGGCTCGATATCCGTGATAGACAGCGCAGACATCCGGCGCTCAGATGGAAACGGTCTCAGCCTTGATCTCAGGCTCTGCTGCGATCGCCTCGATCGAAGAAGGGGGCGTCTCATCCGTTGCTGGGATCAGTCCCAGTTCGACGCGGACCTTGCGCTCGATCTCATCGCGCAGGTCGGGCCGGTTCTTCAGCGTCAACTTCGCAGCTTCACGACCCTGTCCCAGACGCTCGTCGCCATAGGTGAACCAGGCGCCGGATTTCTTGACGATCTTGTTCTCGACGCCCAGATCGAGGATGGAGCCTTCGCGACTGATACCCTCGCCATACATGAGGTCGAATTCCGCGCTCCTGAAGGGTGGCGCGACCTTGTTCTTCACGACTTTGGCCCGGACACGGTTTCCGACGAACTCACCGTCCTGCTTGATGCCGTCGATACGTCGGATATCGATCCGGATCGTTGAGAAGAACTTCAGGGCGCGGCCGCCGGTCGTGGTCTCAGGCGATCCGAACATGACGCCGATCTTCTCGCGCAGCTGGTTGATGAACAGACAGGTGGTCTTCGACTTGGACAGTGAGCCCGCGAGCTTGCGCAGGGCCTGACTCATGAGCCGGGCCTGCAGCCCGATCGTCGCATCGCCCATCTCTCCCTCGATCTCGGCCCGCGGCACCAGGGCGGCCACCGAGTCGATCACGATGATGTCGACGGCAGAACTTCTCACGAGCATGTCGCAGATCTCAAGAGCCTGCTCGCCGGTGTCCGGCTGAGAGATCAGGATCTCATCGATATCGACACCGATACGCGCGGCATAGGTCGGATCCAGGGCATGCTCAGCATCGATGAAAGCCGCAACGCCGCCCAGCGCCTGGGCCTCTGCGACCATCTGCAGGGCCAGCGTCGTCTTGCCGCTTGATTCAGGACCGTAGATCTCCACGATCCTGCCACGGGGGATCCCGCCGATACCCAAGGCAGCATCCAGGGCAAGGGATCCCGTGGGGATCACATCGAGCGAGAGGAAGCTCCCGCTATCCCCGTAGCGCATGATCGCGCCCTTCCCGAACTTCTTCTCGATCTGCTCCTTGGTGAGATTGAGCATCTCTTCTTTCTTCACATCCATGATCTCTCCTCGTTCTTGGGTATCCCGACAGGAAAGCAAGTTCATCCTATCCCGAACATATGTTCGCTGTCAAGTCGTTCTCAGAAACTCCGTATCCTGGTCGCCAAGATGCTCACAGAGTTGCCTCAGGCCCGCCTTGACCGTGGCGAAGCGCACCCGGTCACGCCCCACCCGACCAAAAGAGTAGCAGAGGGCTCGGACATCATCATCGACAGCGGTCGCGATCCAGACGGTCCCAGCGGGTGCGTCGACGCTGTCTCCGGGCCCGGCGATACCGGTCACCGCGATCGAGCAGCTGGTCGTGAAGCGCTCGGCCACTGCGCGCGCCATCGCGCAGGCGACCTCCTTAGAGACCACGCCGCAGCGTTCGATCATGCGCGGATCAAGCCCCAGTTGCCTGACCTTCTCATCGGTCTGGTAGGTGACGACAGCGCCCGCCAGGTACGCCGAGGCGCCCGCCGCAGCCGTGATAGCGGCAGCGATCGCTCCGGCGGTCAGAGACTCCGCGGTCGCAAGCGTCGCTTCCCGCGCTCGCAGACGCCTGCCAAGCTCCTCAGCAAGCTCCACGAGATCGGGGGCGATCAACTCCATGGGCCCTCCAGGGTCTCGAAGGCATGCCGGAAGTAACTGATGAGCGAGATGATGGTGAAGAGTACCGCCGCGATCATCACGCACCAGGAGAGGATGTTGATACCCTGTGGCAGAGGCGCCGGGAGGGCGCGGATCGGACGCGAGTCCTTGACGATGAACAGGCAGATCGAGACGATCTGAAGGTTGGTCTTGAGCTTGCCGAGCCATGAGGCCGCGATGACGACGCCCTCCGCTGAGGCGATCATACGAAGTCCGCTGACGATGAACTCGCGCGCGATGATGATGAGCGCGATCCATGAGGGCAGGACGCGCATCTCGACCAATCCCAGCAGGGCCGCGGTGATCAAGATCTTGTCGGCCAGAGGATCGATGAACTTCCCGAAGGTCGTGACCTCCCCCCGGCGGCGCGCAAGGTAGCCGTCGACAGCATCAGTGGCCGCAAGCACCGCGAAGACCACCGTGGCGATCCAGGGCCGCAGGACATAGAGGAGGTTCGATCGCGCGAAGAGCGAAGGCCAGGCGCTCAGCAAAGCCACCAGGAAGAAGGGTATGAGCACGATGCGGGCCAGGGTGACCCGGTTCGCCGGTCCCAGGCCCGGGCTGCGCCCGTCACGCGGACTCATCGCGTATCACTCCTTCCAGATCATAGAGCAGGGCGTCCTGTATCAGGACCGGCCGTATCGTCGCGATCAGATCATCACCCGCGTCGGCGGCGATCCTGACCTGCCCATCGATGTCGGGAGCCTGGAAGGGAGCGCGCCCAAACCAGCACCCCTCCTCTTCATCATAGCGCTCGATCAGGACGCAGGTGGTCTCGCCGACGTGGGCGGCCGCCTTCTTCCAGCCGATCTCATCTGCACGGTCGCGCAGGAGCTGGGCGCGACGCAGCGCCACGACCGGGTCGATCTGATCAGGAAGGGCGGCTGCGACGGTGCCGTCCTCAGGTGAGAAGGAGAACACGCCGACGTAATCGAAGCCGATCTCACCGACGAATTCGACCATATCCTCGAAGTCGGCTTCAGTCTCGCCGGGAAAGCCCGCGATCAGCGTGGTGCGCAGAGCTACCTCCCCGAGCCGGTCGCGCAACCTCGCGATCAGCTTCGTGAACTGGCGGCGCCCCCCTGCCCGCCGCATCGCGCGCAGGATCTGCTCTGAACTGTGTTGCAGGGGTATCTCAAGCGAGCGGACGATCTGAGGGTGGCGCGCGATGACCTCGATGAGCTCGTCGCTGATACCCTCGGGCTGCAGGTACATCAGGCGCAGCCAGGGTGCTCCGCACTGATCGCAGAGCTGCGTGAGCAGCGAGGCCAGGCTGTGCCGGCCGTCCAGATCGTGTCCGTAGGCCGTCGTATCCTGGGCGATCAGTACCAGCTCACGGGCTCCTGCCGCAAGCAGCCTTCGGGCCTCGGCGACGAGCTCATCAGGCCTCTTACTCCGATACGGTCCGCGGATCGCAGGGATCGTGCAATAGCTGCAGGCGCGGTCACAACCGTCGGCGATCATCAGGTAGGCAGAGGCGCCGACCTCACAAGCGGCGCTGTCTTGCTGGCCGCGCGCCTCGCCGGTGAGCTCTTCGATGACACGGAGGATGTCAGCTTCGCCTTCGATTGCGATGAAGGCGTCGACCTCGGGAAGTTCTGCGGCCAGTTGCTCTGCGGTATAGCGGTTCACGAGGCACCCGGCGACCAGAAGCCTGCCGCTGTGCTCGCCTGCGATATCGAGGATGGTCTCGATGGAGGCTTCAGCCGCAGACGTGATGAACGAACAGGTGTTGACGACCACGACATCGGCGCTGCGCGGGTCCTCGCTGAGCTCATAGCGCGAAGCGGCGACGCGCGCCTTCATGGCTGCGGTGTCGACCTCGTTCTTGGGACAACCCAGGGTGATGAACGCGACTTCCACCATCAGTCCGGCACCTCAGCGATAGTTCGTGAACTGCAGCGGGATGCCATAGTCCTGCTCCTTCAGGAAGGCGATGACCGCCTGCAGCTCATCGCGGCTCGGGCTGAAGACGCGGATCTTCTCCCCCTCGATCTGGGTCTTGATCTTCGAGAACTTCTGGGCCTTGATCTCCTTGTTGATCTTCCTGATCAGATCCTCGTCGATCCCACTGACGAGTGCGCCCATAAGTCGCACGGAGCCACCGGAGGACGGGACCGGCGCCGACCACTTGACCGCCTTCAGATCGACCTCGCGGCGCACCAGCTTAGAGCCCAGCACGTCTTTGACCTGAGCTGCGATGAAGTCACTCGGGGCAGTCAGACTGAACTCGTGTTTCTGCTTGTCATAGTCGAGCACCGCGCCGCTGTCCTTGAGATCGTAGCGCTGACGCAGCTCCTTGAGGGTCTGCTGCCAGGCGTTATCGACCTCCTGGAAGTCGACTTCAGAGACGACATCGAAACTTGCGTCCTTGGCCATCAGGTCCTCCTTCTTTCGGGGTCATTTCGTTTTCGCGCCCAGCGTCAAGGTGGTCGGCGCCGCCTTGCCGGTCCCCAGCGCCTTCCCGTCGCGGGTGACCGTCAGGGCGCTCGGGTTCGCCATCGTCACGGTCGCCTTGCTTTGTGCCGAGAAGCTCTGTTTCATGCCCGAGGTGAGCACTGCGTCATAGGTCGTGACCCCGTCGCAGACGACCTTGCACGCGCTCGCCATGCCGTTTTTCGCCTGTACGGTGAACGTGAAGGGGGCCTTCTTCGCGCCCGTCGGGGCGGTCGAGGTCGCCTCGGGGGGCACGGGCACGTTCTGTCCGGCTCCCTGGTTGCGCGACGAGAGCAGCAGGAAGACCCCGACGACGATCACCAGCAGCACCAGCGCGATGATGATCGCCGTGCGCCAGGGGATATCGTGTTGCTCGGTGTACTTCTGGACCGCCGTATGGTTGATCGTCAGGTCCTCGATGGCGTTCTGGCGGGCGTTGCCGGTATCGAGCTCGAACTGCCGCAGGAAGGGCTGCGGATCAAGCTGCAGGAAGCGGCAGTAACCCAGGATGTAGCCACGGATGTAACCGGGGGCTGGAAGCCTCTCGTAATCGTCATCCTCGATAGCCTGGATCGAGGACTGCATGATACGCGTCGCGGCAGAGACGTCATAGGTGGTCAGTCCCCGCTGCTTGCGCTCCTCACGCAGCATCGATCCGAGCGTCTCGGGCATCAGGCGTCCTCCTCGTCAGAGTCGAAGCCCTCAGGTGCGGCCGCGATGTCGCCCCCCATCATCTCATCGAGTTCCTGGGGGCTGAGAAGGACCTCGCGTGGCTTGGAGCCATCGGGGGGCCCGACGATGCCGCGCTGCTCGAGCATGTCCATGATGCGCCCTGCCCGTGAGTAACCCACCCGGAAGCGGCGCTGGATCGAAGAGGTCGATCCCATACCGACCGATACGACCATCTGGGCAGCCTCCCAGAGCAGGGGGTCATCGGCCTCCAGGCCCTCTTCGCGCTCGGCGCCGCTCGCGCCGACCACGGTCTTCAGGATCTCTTCGTGATAGTCGGGCTCCGCCTGATGCTTGATCATGTCGGTCACAGCCACGACCTCGTCTTCACTGACGAAGCAGCCCTGGATGCGCTTCGGCTTGGGCCACTCGGGGATCTGGAAGAGCATGTCTCCCAGGCCGGTGAGGGTCTCGGCCCCTGACGTACCTAAGATGACCCGGGAGTCGATGGCCGAAGGCACGTTGAAGGCGATCCGGTTCGTGATGTTGGCCTTGATGAGCGGCGTGACGATGTTCGCATCGGGGCGCTGGGTCGCGACGATCAGGTGGATGCCGCCCGCGCGTCCTAGCTGGGCCAGACGCACGATCGACTGCTCGACCTCTTTGCCGGCCGCCATCATGAGGTCGGCAAGCTCGTCGATGACGATGACGAGCAGCGGCATGTCTCCTGCCCAGTCAGGTCGATCCTCGGTCGCTTGCGCCTTCGCAAGGAACTGATAGTACTCGTTGATGTTGCGCGAGCCGGCCTTCTGAAGGTTCTTGAGGCGTCGCTCCATCTCGGTGACCGCCCAGGCAAGCGCGCTGGCTGCCTCTTTGGGATCGGTCACGACCGGGACATAGAGATGCGGGATGCCGTTGTAGGTCGAGAGCTCGACCCGCTTGGGATCGACCAGCACGAGACGCACCTCGTCGGGGGTGGCGCGCATCAGGATACTCATGAGCATGGCGTTGATCGCGACGGACTTGCCCGAGCCGGTCGTCCCCCCGATCAGCACATGAGGCATCTTCGCCAGATCCTTCAGGATGGGGTCGCCGCTCACATCCTTGCCGATGGCAAGGGTCAGAGGCGCTGCCGCAGGGGGCGCCTGTGAGAGGACGTCGCGCAGGGTCACTGAGCTGCGTCGCTCGTTGGGCACCTCGATACCGATCAGGCTTTCTCCCGGGATCGGGGCCATGATGCGGATCGTCGAGGCGGCCAGTGCCAGGGCCAGATCGTCCTGAAGAGCCGTGATGCGGTTTGTGCGGATCCCCTTGGCGATGTCTACCTTGAAGAGGGTGACGGTCGGGCCACAGATCCAGTCGACCACCCGGGCCGGGACCCCGAAGGTCTGCAGGGTGTCGACGATCGTCGTCGCGGTCTGCTCGAGTTCGGCGTTCGTTTCGCGACTCGTCCCGGCGCTCTGCTTCGGGCTGAGACGCAACAAGCTGAGATCAGGCAGCTTGAGATCGCTGCTCTTCGCCGGGCGCGCCAGTACCTGCGTCTTGACGTTGGCAGCTGGGTCGAGGATCTGGGTCTTCTCCGTGCCCCGCTCTCGCCGCCGACCCTGAGCAGCCCGGTCCTCGGCGGGCTCAGCTGCGTGCAGGGTGCGGTCGTTGTTCTTCGCCCGGGGTAAGGTCCGATCATCGTGCAGATCCCCGGGGTCGGCGACCTGTTTCTTCTCAAGCCGGCGTCGCGTGAGCAGAGCTGCGAGACGCGCCGTGATCGCCGAGAACGAGAGCCCGCAGATGATCAGGCCCACAAGGAAGAGTGCGACCATCAGTATCGATGAGATGACCACGCCGAGCAGAGAGACGAGCGCCCAGGACAGCGCGCCGCCCACATAGCCCCCGTAATGACTCACGAAGCTGGCGTCAAGGTAAAGTCGTTGCGGTGTGAACAGCGCGCAGGTCGCGATAAAGGACAGGAGGATGACCGCCAGACCCAGGCCGACCCGGCGCTGGTCGATGTTGGTGCGGGGGGTGAAGAACGAGAGGCCCCAGGCCAGCAGGATCAGGCCGAAGGCATAGCGTCCGAGCCCGAAGGCGAGACCCAGGTATGAGCCGAGGGCACGCGCCACGAAGCCGGTGTTGACGGTCACAACGGACACGAACAGGGCCAGACCGACGGCAGAGATCACGACCCCGAAGATGTCGCGCATCCCACTCTCGTGAAGCCAGGACGAGTCGCTTCGCTTCGCACTGCTCCGGCGCTTCTGGCTCGTACGCGAACTCTTGCGTGAGGAGGCTGCCATCTATATCTTCACCTTCAGCGCCGCCAGTATGAGCAAGACGACGGCGAGCAGACCGGTGTAGGCTGCAAAGCCATAGAGGCGCACTCGTTTGACCAGCGCGAGCAACCAACCGATGCTCAGATAGGCCACCGCGGCCGCCAGCACGAAAGCGAGGCCGGCGGCAAGCCAGTTCCAGTCCGCCGGCAGATGTCCCAAGCCGAGCAGATCGAGCAGGAAGGCCGCCGCGATCGCGGGGATCCCCGCAAGAAAGGCGAAGCGGGTCGCCTGCTCCCGGTCAAGTCCGCTGAACAGCCCGCCGGCGATGGTCGATCCGCTGCGCGAGATGCTCGCGATGAGGCCAAGCCCCTGAGCGAAGCCGACGCCGAGCGCGCGCCCGGAGCCCAGGCGATCGATCGATCGCCGCGACGCCCGCGAACCCAGGCGTTCTGCCAGGATCAGCAGGAGCGTCGTGACGACATAGCCCAGGCCCAGCATCAGGAAGCTCCCGTCAGCAAGGTCGAGCTTCTGGTAGATGAGCCCCATGATCCCGGTCACGATCGTCGCCAGGATGATGAAGATGAAGATGCGCCGCTCACGGGCCATGTCGCGTTGATGCGAGGGCGCCCAGCACCGGATCAGGTCGACGATATCGCGCCAGAAATAGACGAGCAGAGCCATGAGCGTCGCGCCATGCAGCCAGATGATGAAGGGGTCTCCCCCGCCGACCTTGCGACCGAAGATGAGGTTGATGATGGCAAGATGGCCGGTCGAAGAGACGGGCAGATACTCGGTCAGCCCCTGAACGATGCCCGTGACGATCGCATACAGCAGACTCATCAGCTACACCTCGATGATGACGGGGATCACCATCGGACGGCGCTTCGTCGTCTCCCAGACGAGCTGTGACGCGCTGTCGCGCAGGCTCTTGCGGAGATTGCTGAGTGAGGCGTGCTCGCGTGCCGCCCGCTCCACGGTCTTCTTCGCGCGCTCGAGCAGCGCGCCCTCAAGATCGAATCCTTCAGGAAAGACGACGCCGCGGGCGACGATCTCGCTTTGGCCGACGACCCTGCCCTGCTTACGATTGACCGTGAGCACCAGGGTGATGATGCCGTCCTGGGAGAGATGCTGGCGGTCGCGGATGACGACCTGGTCGCTGTCACCGACGTTGAGTCCGTCGACGTAGATGACGCCGTTGGTCACCTGCTCCGGCGCGATGCGCGCACCTTCCTCGTCGAACTCGAGCACATCGCCGTTATCCAGGATGAAGATGTAGTCGTCAGGGATGCCGACGGCAAGCGCCAGCTCCTTGTGCGCGACCAGATGGCGCACCTCGCCATGGACCGGCATGAAGTACTCGGGTTTGATGAGGTTGAGCATGAGTTTCAGCTCCTCGGCAGAGGCATGCCCGGAGACATGGACCTGGGCTCGGTCCTTGTCATAGACATCAGCGCCGATCTTCATGAGGCGGTTGATGACGGTGCCCACGGCCTTCTCGTTGCCCGGCACCGGAGAGGCAGAAAGGATCACCGTGTCCTCTGGCGAGATCGAGATCGTCCGATGCTCGCCCATCGCCATGCGCGCCAGCGCGGAGAGGGGTTCGCCCTGGCTGCCGGTGCACATGACGACCACCTGGTCCGGGCGAAGGTTCTTCATGTCATAGGCGTCGAGCAGATCCTCCTCGGCGATGTGCAGGTAGCCCAGCTCACGCGCGATCTTCGTGTTCTGTAACATCGAGCGTCCCGTGACCACAACCTTACGCTGCGCATGGGCCGCTGCATCGACGATCTGCTGCAGACGATGGATGTGGCTGGCGAAGGAGGCGACGATGACCGAGCCGCTCGCCTGAGCGATGATCTGGTCCAGAGCACGTCCGACCACTGCTTCGCTGCGCGTGAGGTCAGCGTGCTCGGCATTGGTCGAGTCGCTTAAAAGCAGCATGACGCCACCGCGCCCCAGCTTCGCAAGCGCCGCATAATCGGTCTGACGGCCGTCGATGGGCGTCTGGTCGAACTTGAAGTCTCCCGTATGCAAGACGTTGCCGACCGGCGTATGGATGCAGACCGCGACGGCGCCGGGGATCGAGTGGTTGATCGCGATGAAGTCAAGCCCGAAGACCCCCCGGCTCATGTGCGCGCCGTCCTTGACCTCGTGATAACGGACCTTCTTGAGCTTGTGTTCTTCGAGCTTGCCCTTGATCAGACCGAGCGTCAGTTTTGTGGCGATGATCGGAACGGGACGGCCGAGGTCCTTGAGCAGATACGGGAGCGCGCCCGTGTGGTCCTCATGCCCGTGGGTCACGACGATCCCGCGCAGCTTGTCCGCGTTCTCGGTCACATAGGAATAGTCGGGCAGGATAAGGTCGATGCCGGGATGATCGTCATCGGGAAACATCAGTCCCGCGTCGACGACGATCATGTCATCGCCATACTCGAGCACCGTCATGTTCTTCCCGATGCCGTCAAGCCCTCCGAGGGGGATGACGCGCAGCGTCAGTTTCTTTGCTTGTGCTGGTTGTCCGCCTTTGATGTGCGCTTGTTTCTGTCGGCTACGTTGTTGCTGTGCCATAGATCAGCGATAGTTCCTCTCTCGTAGTTTGGAATCGATCGAGACGAGCACTTCCTTGAGCGCGGCCCGCTGTTCTGCGTTCGCATCGATCAGAGGCAGGCGGAGTCCGCCGACCTCGAAACCAGTGATCGCCAGGGCTGCCTTGACCATGATCGGGTTCGTCGTCGAGAACAGGGTCTTGTGCAGTGGCGCCAGGATCGCGTTGATCTCTTCTGCCACGTGCAGATCCCCGGCGATATAGGCAGCGATCATCTTATGCAGGGCGTCGCCCGCGACGTGCGCCGTCACCGAGATGACGCCGCTGCCGCCACGCTTCATCATCTCGAGCGTGAGATCGTCGTCGCCGGACAGGACCTCAAAGCCCCGGGCGCGGCTGAGGATCTCATCGACCTGGTTCATGTCGCTGTGGGCCTGTTTGACGGCCACGATGTTGGGGACGTCATGAGCGAGCCGGATGATCGTGTCAGGCTCGATGTTGACGACACAGCGCGAAGGGATGTTGTAGAGGATGACCGGGGTATCCGGCACCGCCTCCGCGACCGCCCTGAAATGCCGGTACAGACCCTCCTGGGGTGGCTTGTTGTAGTAGGGGGTCACGACGAGCAGGCCTTCGAAGCCGAGCTGGGCGACCTTCTTCGCGAACTCGACACTGTCCGCGGTGCAGTTATCTCCCACGTTGGCGACCAGCGGGATCTGACCGCCGACCGCTGAGCGGACGGCCTTGAAGAGCTCAAGGCGTTCCGGACGAGAGATCGTCGGAGACTCCCCCGTCGTGCCGTTGACGATGAGCCCTTCGCTACCCTGCTGCACAAGGCGCTGCGCCAGGGCGGCGGCACGCGGCAGATCGAGTTCGAGGTCGGGAGTAAAAGGCGTCACCATAGCCGTGAGCAGACGCCCGAAGCGTGGTTCCTGTGACATGTGCGCTCCTTCACGATAGAATGCTGAGCACTATTGTCTCACAGACCGCTATATATCAGCGCGCCAGGACTTAACCGTTCGGTATCGGAGTTTCACGAAGCCAGCGGGCATCTCTTGACATTCCTGCAGGTCAAGGGCGCATGCAGGGATATCGCCGGACCCCAGGAACGGGAGTCCTGCGCCTAAGATGAGCGGTTGGACGTGCAGGACGATCTCATCGACGAGCCCCGCGGTCAAAAGCGTCGTTGCCAACTGAGCTCCCCCGCCGAGCCAGAGCGGCCCGGTGTCGACCTCGTGCAGCTTGAGGCGCGCCACGAAGACCTCCGGCGTCGTATCGCTGATGATCTGGACGCACTCTGCCGCGCGCCTCAGATCAGCGTTGTGACTGAACACGAAGACCGGTTTGTCGGCGTAGGGGAAGAAGTCGCCCGTCGAGAGCATCTGCTCATAAGCCACGCGCCCGAGCAACAGCGCGCTGACCTCTCGATAGAAATCCGCGAAACCGTAGTCCTCGCCCGCTGCCCCGTGCATCCAGGAGGTGGAGCCCTGCGCGTCAGCGATCTTTCCGTCAAGGCTGACCGTGCAGTAGTAGATGAGCTCGCGCATCGCTATCCTCAGGTGTCCATAAGGTTCTCGAGACCGACGATCAGACCCTCGCGCGAACCGACCTCCCGACAGGCCAGGAGCACCCCCGGCATGAAGCTTGCGCGGTCCATCGAGTCATGGCGCAAGGTGAGCGTCTGCCCGGGTCCGCCGAAGATGACCTCCTGATGCGCCACCAGACCCGGCAGGCGCACCGAGTGCACCGGGATGTCGTTGACGCGGGCCCCCCGGGCGCCTGCGCAGCCGGCGATCTCTGATTCTGCGCCCGGCGCGCCCTGGGCTTGCGGGCGCGCGGCGGCGATCAGCTCGGCGGTGCGGATCGCGGTCCCGGAGGGCGCGTCCTTCTTCTGGTTGTGATGGAGCTCGATGATCTCGGCGTCAGGCATGAAGCGCGCTATCTGCGCGCTGAGCTGCATGAGCAGGACTGCCCCTATCGCGAAGTTCGGCGCGACGAACAGGCAGGTCCCGGCGCCGATCTCTGAGGCGAGCGCGTCTGTCGCAGCCGCGGACAGCCCCGTGGTGCCGACGACGCAGTCGATGCCAAGGCTCAGCGCGGCGCGGATGTTGGCCTCGACCGCAGTCGGCGCCGTGAAATCGACCAGGACGTCGGGCGACGTCGCCGCAAGCGCCTCTGCCACCGTGTCGAAAGTCGGCGCCGCGCCTTCTATCGTGCTGCGATCGATGCAGGCCACCAGTTCCAGGTCATGAGCTGCGCCTATCGCTTCGCGACACGCGCTGCCCATCCGTCCGGCGGCCCCTGCCAGTGCGACTCGTATCATGAGCTCTCTCCTTCCAGTTCGAAGCTCTGCGCAGCGAACGGCCCGACCACCGCGAGCACCCGTGGACGCGCTCCCAGATCGGCCATGATCGATGCGATGTCATCGACGGTGACCACGTCATAGCGGGCCAGGAGTTCGTCGAAGTCAAGCTGCGGCGAGCCGAAGAGCTCGTTTTGCGCAAGCGCGATCATGCGTCGCGAGGTCGATTCCATCGACAGCGCCAGCGCCCCCTTCGCGGACTGACGCGCCATCTCAAGCTCGTCGGCGCTGACCGGTTCGCGCGCGATCCGGTCGAACTCGCGCTCCATGAGCTCCAGAACATGCTCGGCGTTCTCCGGGCGCGTACCGGCATACAGCGCGAGCAGGCCCGCGTCCTGATAGAGCTGCGGCGTCGAATAGGTGGCGTAGACGAGCCCCTCCTTCTCGCGGATCTCCTGGAACAGGCGCGAGCTCATCGTGCCCCCAAGGATGTTGTTGCCAAGCGCCAGAGTGAAGCGACGCTCGTCGG
>WQUG01000045.1 GCA_009785855.1 Actinomycetes bacterium | reverse complement strand
AATAGTAATTGCCCCCCAGCATCAATAGCGTATCGAAATAACTATTTTTCTGTTGGTGTTGAGATGAAAGCATATTATTTTACCAATCTGAACCCCGAGGTGGGTCCTTTCACGAACCGGCGCTGGCAAGGACTTCGGCGGCATGGGCAAGCGCGGCCTCGCTGACCTCGCCGGCGAGCATGCGCGCGATCTCTTCGGTGCGGTGCTGCCCGGTGACCGGCGTGACCGTGGTCGCACTCTCCTGCTTGCGGACCACGAAGTGCGCGTCGCCAAAGGCCGCGACCTGCGCGAGGTGCGTGACGACGATGACCTGGTGGTGGCGCGAAAGCTCCTTGAGCGCCCGCCCGATGGCCGTGGCCACCGCGCCGCCGATGCCAGCGTCGATCTCGTCGAAGATCAGCGTCCTGGCCTGTGTCTGGGCGCCGAGCACCGTCTGCAGCGCGAGCATCACGCGGCTGATCTCGCCGCCTGAGGCGATCCTGGCCAGGGGCCTGAGCTCGGATTCCGGCGTCGGAGCGTAGAGGATCTCGAGGCGCTGGGGACCCCGGGCGGTCCACTGCTCGAAGGGCAGATCCGCCAGCGCGAAGTCGAAGCGCACGGAGCCGAGCTGCAGCGGGGCCGCGGCCTCTGCGAGGCGCCTGCAGAAGAGCGCGGCCTGTCGCCGGCGCTCGTCTGCCAGGGCGCGGGCCGCTTCCTCGAGGCTCGCGCGCGCCTGCGTGAGCGCCGCCTGGGCGGCTTCTTGCGCCTCCTGGCCGTTCTCGGTCACAGCGGCGGTGGCGGCCAGACGCTCGCGCAGGGCGAAGACCTGCGTGAGCGTGGGTCCGAAGCGCTTCGCGAGCCCGTCGAGCTCGGCGAGGCGGTCGAGGCGCGCCTGCAGGGCCAGTGGGTCGTGCTCGATGTGGGCCAGCGCGTCGCGCAGGCTGTCGGCGACGTCTGAAAGCAGGATCGTGGCTTCCTCGATCTGAGCTTGCTGCTCGCTGAGCGCCGGGTCGAAGCGACGGGCCTGGTCCAGGGCCTCACGCGCGCGGGCGAGTGTGTCGAGCACGGCGCCTTCCGCATTGAGCGCGTCGTAGGCAAGCTGTGTCAGTTCGGCGAGTTCCTCTGCGTTCTCAAGCGCCGGCAGGCTCGCGCGGATATCCTCGTCCTCTGCCGGTTGGGGGTCGACGCGCTGTATCTCGGCCAGCGCGATGCGCCCGGCCTCCAGCTGCTCGGCGCTCTGCGTGAGCTGGGCGGAAAGCGCCTCGGCCGCGTCGCGCGCTGCCTGCCAGGTGGCGCGCGCGCTGCGGTAGTCCTCAAGCAGCGGCGCGATCGACTCGGCGGCGCTGCGGTCAAGATAGCTCAGGTGGTTGGCGGGATGCAGGAGCTCCTGGTGGTCGTGTTGCCCGTGCAGGTCGACACAGGGCCCGATCCTCTCTGCGAGCGCGCCCACCGTGCTCAAGCTCCCCTCGAGCAGGCAGCGGTTGCGCCCGGAGACCGCCAGCGTGCGCGAGGCCACGAGCTCGCCAGAGAACTGCGCCTCGACCTGCAGGCTCGCCGCGCCGGGGCGTATCATCTGCGCGTCGCCGCGTCCGCCCATGACCAGCTGCAGAGCGTTTATCAGCATCGTCTTGCCCGCGCCGGTCTCGCCGCTCAGCACCGTGAGCCCGGCCTCGAAGGGCAGCCAGGCCTCCTCGATCAGGGCAAGGTCGCGGATGTGGAGTTCCTCGAGCATCACTCGTTGCTCTGCCCGAAGAACTTCCGGGCCACGACCTCGTAGCTGTTATGCGCCTCAAGCTTGACCAGGCGCAGGCGCTCTGCGGCGACCTTGACCTCGACGGCGGTCACCGGCGCGGAGGTCGGGATGTTCTGCCCGTCGCAGAGCAGGGCGGCATCTGCGCGCGTGGGGTCGGGCAGTTCGATGCGCAGCCGGTCGCGGGCGGCGGTGACGACCGCGCGTCTGATCAGCGTGTGGGGGGCCAGCGGCACGACTTCGAGCCCGTCGAAGCCCGGCGAGAGCACCGGACCGCCGACGGAGAGCGCATAGGCCGTCGATCCGGTGGCCGTCGCGATGATGAGCCCGTCGCCTGAGACCTCGGAGAAGACGTGGCCGTTGATGATGAGTCGGGTGGTCAACATGTGCGCGGTGGCCGAGCGCAGGACGAGCTCGTTGACCGCGAAGAGGCGCGCGATCTCGTCGTTTCCTGATAGCGCGCGTCCTTCCAGGACCGCGTGCTCCTCGATCCGGGCGCTGCCGTCAAGCGCGGCAGAGACCGCCTCGATCAGACGCGAGGCGCCGGCGCCGGACAGAAAGCCCAGGCGGCCGAACTTGATCGAGAGCACCGGCGGCGTCAGCGAGCAGGCCGCATGCACCGCGCGCAGGAGCGTACCGTCGCCCCCGAGCGCCACGATGAGATCCGGGTCACAGGGCGCCGGAAGCGTCTCGCTGATCTCGACGTCGTGGGCCGCGCTCCACTCGCGCAGCTCCGCGGCGGCAGCGACCGCCTCGCTCAGGTTCTCGTTGATCATGACGAAGATATGTCGCATCGCTTCAGTCCAGCCTCTCATGGGCGCGCTCGACGACCGAGCGCGTCGTGTCGTCCCTATTATCGCACGCCGAACGCTCGCCGGCGGCGCCGACGTGGAGCCAGAACTCGATGTTGCCCTTCGCGCCCTTCAGCGGCGAGTGAGTCCAGCCCCGCACGACCGCGCCGGACTGCGTGACGATCTCTTCGAGGCGCTCGAGCACGCTGAGCTGCGTCTGCGCCTCTGTCACGACGCCACCTGTGCCGACCTTCGCGCGCGGCGCCTCGAACTGCGGTTTGACGAGCAGGAGCATATCGCCGCGGGGCTGGGTGCAGCGTTGCAGGGCGGGATACACCGTCGCAAGCGAGATGAAACTGAGGTCGGCGACCAGCAGATCGAAGGGAGCGCCCAGGGCGTTGATATCAGCGGTGCGGATGTTGCAGCGCTCGACGACGGTGACGCGCGGGTCTCCTCTGAGCTTCCAGTCGATGATGCCGTAGGCCACGTCAACGGCGACCACGCTTGCGGCGCCTGCCTGCAGGAGGCAGTCGGTGAAGCCGCCCGTCGATGCGCCGACGTCGATGCAGCGCTTGCCGGCGACCGGGTAGTCGAAGTCCGCGAGCGCCCCGGCCAGCTTCTCGCCGCCCCGGCTCACGAAGCGCCGGCGCGCCCGACACGCGAAGCTGCTGTCCGCGTCGATCGACTGACCGGGCTTGTCGAGGAGGGTGCTCTGCGCATCTGCGAGCCGGACCTCGCCGGCAAGCACGGCACGCTGCGCAGCCGCGTGGTCAGGATAGAGCCCGGCAGCTACCAGCAGATCGTCAACGCGCGCCCTGGTCACTATGTTCCAGCCGCTCGGTGATGCGCTCGACGATATGCTGCGGCGCAAGACCCGCCTCGTCGAGCAGGGTGTCGATCGGCCCCTGAACGGAGAACTCATCGGGTACCGCGATCTGCAGGAGCGGGGCCGTGAGCCCGGCCGCGCTCAGGAACTCGGCGACCGCTGAGCCGAAGCCACCGCGGATCGTGTTCTCCTCAAGGGTCACGAGCAGCTTGCCGGCCCGGGCCTCAGCCGCGATGAGCTCCTCGTCGATCGGCTTGACCCAGCGCATGTCCCAGAGGCTGGCCTCGATGCCGCGCGCCACCAGAAGTTCGGCGACCTTGCGCGCCCGCCCGACCATATGCCCGACCGCCAGCAATGCTACCGTCGTGCTTGACTGCGAGTCGGTGGGCACAGGGAGGTTCGACCCGTCGAGCCTCCCTGTGCCCTTCATGGCAGCATCTGGATTCCCCTTTGAGGGGGCAGAGGACAGGGGGGTGCTCGACCCGTCGAGCCTCCCCGTGTCCTTCATGGCTGCTACATCGATGCGGCGCGCGCGGCCGATCTCCCAGGTCTCAGGGCTCTGTGGCAGCGCGACGCCTTCCGCAGAGCCGCGAGGATAGCGCAGTGCCACCGGACCGTCGAGCTCAAGGGCCGTGTGCAGGGCGCTGACCAGCTCCGCCTCGTCGCTGGGCGCCAGTATCCTCATCGTCGGCACACTTCTCAGATACGTCAGATCGTAGAGGCCGGCATGGGTCGGCCCGTCATCACCGACGAAGCCCGCGCGGTCCAGAGCGAAGACCACGTGCGCCCCCTGCAGGGCGACGTCGCCGATCAGCTGGTCATAGCCGCGCTGCAGGAACGTCGAGTACACCGCGAAGACCGGCAGCTTGCCGCCAAAGGCCAGGCCGGCAGCCAGGCCCACGGCGTGGCCCTCCGCGATGCCGACGTCGATGAAGCGCTCGGGAAAGGCCTGCTGGAACTTGTCAAGGCCCGTGCCGGCCGGCATGGCGGCCGTGATCGCGTAGATATCCGGGTTCGCCGCCGCCTCAGCGATCAGAGCCTGTGAGAACACCGACGTATAGGTAGGCGGCGCTCCGTCGGCCGGTTGGGAGCACTCCCCCGTATCAGGATCGAAGCAGCCGATGCCGTGGAAGCGCGCCTGGTCGGCCTCGGCGGGCTCGAAACCCCGGCCCTTGTGCGTGACCGCGTGGATGAGCACGGGGCCGTCCATCTCGCGCGCCGCCTTGACGGCGGTCTCGACCAGGCCGATGTCATGGCCGTCGAGCGGACCGACGCTCACGATGCCGAGCTCCTCGAAGATCGTGCCCGGCACGAGCAGATGCTTGAAGGAGTCCTTGACGCGCGTCCCCAGGCGCACGAGTCCCCGCCCCACCTTCGGGCCGGCGAGCTGGCGCTGGATCTTCTCGCGCGTCCCCCAGTAGCGGGGGTCCATGCGCGCGCGCCCCAATGAGGCCTCGAAGGCGCTCTCGTTGCGCGAGATGCTCATCTCGTTGTCGTTGAGCACGATGACCAGCCGGGTCTGACACTGGCCGATCTGGTTGAGCGCTTCCCAGGCCATCCCGCCGGTCATCGAGCCGTCCCCGATGACGGCGAGCACCGTCTCGTCGCCGCCGCGCGCGTCACGCGCAAGCGCATAGCCCAAAGCGATCGAGAGCGAGTCGCTCGCGTGCCCGGAGCCGTAGAGGTCGAAGGGCGATTCCGAGCGCTTGGGAAAGCCCGAGATGCCCCCGTAGGTGCGCAGCGTGTCGAAGTCGTCGCGCCGCCCGGTCAGGAGCTTGTGGACATAAGCCTGGTGCCCCACGTCGAAGACCACCATGTCGGGAGGAGCGTCCAGCGCGCGATAGATCCCGAGCGTCAGCTCGACGACGCCGAGGTTCGGCGCCAGATGTCCGCCGGTCGCAGACGTCGTCGCCACGAGCTGGCTGCGGATCTCGGCCGCGAGCGTGGCGAGCTCTGCCTCGTCGAGACCTTTGAGGTCCGCCGGGCAGTCGACGGTATCAAGAATACGCGGGGTCTCAGGCATCAGGCCTCCTGCGGCTCGCTATCGACGGGCGCGTCTGCGGGCGCGGCGTCCCCCGCGGCGTCCCCCGCGGCTTCCTCCGCGGCTTCCTCCCAGCGCGTCTGGTCGATCAGGTCCGTGCACTGGTTGGCGAGCTTGACGCCCTCCTCCAGCAGGTCGAGACTGCGCTCCAGCGACACGTCCTTCCCGCGGACCTGCCTGACGATCTCGTCGAGGCGCTCCTTGGCCTGCGAGTAGTTCTCGGGCTCGGGCAGGGTCTCAGCTTCTGTCGTCGTCACATCGGTCATCGTGTCAGTACTCCTTACCTTGGGCGTCGTGTCTTCTATTGTACGGGCTCGTCAAGACCGCGCGCGATCTTGCCTAACAAACCGTTGACGAACTTCGGTGAGTCCTGCCCGCCGTACTCCTTGGCCAGCTGCACCGCCTCGTTGATCGAGACCTGCGCGGGCAGGTCGGGAGAAAAGCATATCTCGAAGACCGCCAGGCGCAGAATGCAGCGATCGACCACCGGCATCCGCGAGACCGCCCAGTGCTCGCTGGCGTCGCGGATCAGGCGATCGATCTCACGCTGGTGCTCCTCGACGCCAGAGACCAGGGCCAGCGCGTAGCTGTCCGGCTCGCGGTCGAAGAGCGTGAAGAAGGCGTAGAGCTCGCATCCGTCACGCGCCTCACAGTCAGACAGGCACTCCTGCAGACGATCGACGGACAGGCGGGAGCTGTGTTGCGCAAGGATGCCTTCAAGGCGCGCGCCGGTCATCTCCTCCTGATAGAGCAGGCGCAGGGCGAAGACCCGCGAGCGGGTTCGCGCATGACGGTAGCTGAGCGCGCCATACTGAGACTGGTCGGCTGACATAGTGAAGGGAGTGCGTCCGTGACTATGCGGGGATCGCGAGCCCGTCGATGTAGACGTCGATGCGCTCTGCGACCACGCCCAGCTGGCTTTTCAGGGCATCGGCGATGGCTGCCTGGATCTCAAGGCCCAGATCGCGCAGCTGCTCGCCCAGCCAGGCCTGGACGTGGACGGCGACCGCCAGCCTTCCCTCCTCATCGGCCTCGATCATGACCGCGCGGGCCAGCGCCGTCTTGCGAACGCCGACGCCCAGTCCCGCCACTCCCTTGACCTGCTCGACTGCCAGGCGCACCATCGTATCGAGCACGCCCGGAGCGATGCTCAGCCCCTCGAACACCAGGTTATCTGCCATCACAGACTCCAATCTCCGGCCTGCTCCTCGACGTAGTCGGTCGTGACCGATCCGTCGATGAAGGCAGGCTGCTGCAGCATCTTGACATGGAAGGGTATCGTGGTCTCGACCCCTTCGATGATGAACTCTTCCAGCGCGCGCCGTCCGCGCGCCAGAGCCTCTGCACGGCTCAAGCCGAAGCAGATCAGCTTGGCGACCATGCTGTCATAGTAGGGCGGGATCTGGGCCCCCTGGGTCAGCGCCGTGTCGACGCGCACCCCGTAACCGCCCGGCACCACATAGCGGGTGATCGTCCCGGGGCTGGGACGGAAGTCCGCGCGGGGATCCTCGGCGTTGATGCGGAACTCGAAGGCATGACCGCGCGGCTGGCCCAGCTCGGCCTGAGTCACCGACAGGGGCAGTCCGGCTGCGACCCGGATCTGCTCAGCGACGATGTCGAGCCCACAGATCGCCTCAGTGACCGGATGCTCGACCTGCACGCGCGTGTTCATCTCCATGAAGTAGTACTGCCCGGGTCCCGCGTAGAGGAACTCGACGGTGCCGGCGCCCTCGTAGTCGACCGCGGCGGCCAGACGCAGGGCGGCCGCGCCCATCTCTTCGCGCTCGGCCGGCGTCAGCACCGAGCTCGGCGCCTCCTCGATGAGCTTCTGATGACGGCGCTGGGTCGAACAGTCACGCTCGAAGAGCGAGACGCCGCCGCCGTGCGCGTCGCAGATGATCTGGAACTCGATGTGCTTGGCGTGCTCGAGGAGCTTCTCAAGGTAGACCGTGTCATCGCCAAAGGCTGCCGCCGCCTCAGCCTTGGCCGCGGCGAACTGACTGGCCATCTCTGCCGGGTCGTCGACCCGGCGCATGCCCTTGCCGCCCCCGCCGGCGCTCGCCTTGATGAGCACGGGGTAGCCGGCCGCCTCCGCGAAACGAGCGGCGTCGGCAGCGGACTCGACCGCGCCGTCACTGCCCGGCACGACCGGAAGTCCCGCTCGGACAGCGGCCAGGCGCGCGGCGGACTTGTTGCCCATCGTCAGAATCGCCGCGCCTGTCGGTCCGATGAACTTGATGCCTTCGGCAGCGCAGAGGTCAGAGAACGCGGCGTTCTCTGCCAGAAAGCCGTAGCCGGGGTGGATGGCCTCAGCGCCGGTGCCCTTCGCCGCCGCGATGATCGCGCTTTGGTTCAGGTAGCTCTGGGTCGAAGGCGCCGGCCCGATACAGACGGCCTCGTCGGCCAGTTTCACCCAGAGGCCCTCGGCGTCGGCCGTGCTGTAGACGGCGACCGTCGCGATACCCAGCTCACGCGCGCTGCGCAGGACGCGCAGGGCGACCTCGCCACGGTTCGCGATGAGCAGCTTGCTGAACATCACAGCGCCTCGTAGTAGAAGAGCGGCGCGCCATACTCGACAAGCGCCGCGTTGTCCACGCAGACCTCGCGGATGACGCCCGCTTCCTCGGCCTTGATCTCGTTCATGAGCTTCATGGCCTCGATGATGCAGAGCGTGTCTCCCGCCGCGAACTCGCTGTCCAGCTCGACGAAGACCGCCGCCTCGGGCGAGGCCGACGCATAGAAGGTGCCGACCATCGGAGAGGCCACCGCCTTCCAGGAGGCCGAACGCCCCCCGGAGACGTCAGGGGACTCTGCTCCTGGCGCCTGCGATGACGGCGCCGGTATCGGTGCCGGTGTCGCTGACGAGGCCGGCGCCGATGACGGCGCCACCACAGGGGCCGCAGCCGCAATCGCCCCCGCCTTGCGCAGGGTGATCTTGTTGTCGCCTTCCTCGATGATGATCTCGGCGACGTCGCTTTCCTCCACCTGTTTGATGAGCTCGCTGATCTGCTTGACGTCCATATCTCCTTCGTCCTCTCGTACCACCCGGGCCTCGTCGGCCATCATGAACACGGCATTCTCCACACCCTCGCGGTGTTTGCTCAAGTAGGCATGCGCCTCGTTGGGGAAGAGCGCGTACATCAGCACGTCCTCTTCGCTGCGCGCCAGATCCCCCAGCTCCTCGGCCGCCTCTTCATAGCTGCCCTTCGCAAGCGTCGACGGCGGCGTCTTTGGATCGAGCGGCTTCTCGTCGCCGAGCACCTTGGCCATGACCTCGGCGTTGAGCGGCGCCGGCGCCTTGCCGTAGTAGCCCAGCAGATAGTCGCGCATCTCCTGGGGCACGATGTCCCAGCGCTTGCCCGTGAGCACGTTGAGCACCGCCTGGGTCCCGACGATCTGCGACATGGGCGTCACGAGCGGCGGATAGCCGACCTCTGCGCGCACCACGGCGATCTCCTTGAGCACCTCGGGCAGGCGGTCCTTGGCGTTCTGGACCTCGAGCTGGCTGATGAGGTTAGACATCATGCCGCCCGGCACCTGATGCGAGAAGACCTCCAGCGAGAGCAGCGAGGTGGTCCCGCGCTTGATGTGGTTGACCTCGCGGACCTCTTCCCAGTACTCGGCGATCTCGAAGAGCAGATCGAGGTCGAGTCCCGAGTCCCAGGGGCTTTCCTGCAGGGCGGCGACCATGGTCTCGGTCGCCGGCTGGCTGTTGCCGAAGGCAAGCGCCACACAGGCCGAATCAAAGGTCGTCGCCCCCGCCTCGACCGCCTTGATGTAGTTCATCGGGGCCATGCCGCCGATGTAGTGGCAGTGCACGCTCACGGGCAGGCCGATCTCATCGACCAGCGCCTTGACGAGCTTCTCGGTCCTGAAGGGGGTGAGCATGCCGGCCATGTCCTTGACGACGATGCTCTGGGCGCCGAGCTCCTTGAGCTCAGCGGCGTAATCCAGGTAGGAATCGATGGTATGCACCGGGCTGATCGTATAGCTGATGGCGCCCTGGAAGTGCGCCCCGCACTCCAGCATGGCCTCGGCCGAGGTCTTGAGGTTGCGGATGTCGTTGAGCGCGTCGAAGTTGCGGATCACGTCGATACCGTTGCGCTTGCAGGCGAAGACGAAACGCCGCACGACGTCATCGGAGTAGTGGTGGTAGCCCAGGAGGTTCTGTCCGCGCAGCAGCATCTGCAGGCGGGTCTTGGGGCAGTGCGCGCGGATCGTACGCAGACGCTCCCAGGGGTTCTCGTCCAGGAAGCGCAGGCAGGTGTCGAAGGTGGCGCCGCCCCAGGATTCGAGCGACCAGAAGCCCACCGTATCCAGCTTGTCCAGGATGGGCAGCATATCCCCGATGGTCATCCGCGTTGCCCACAGTGATTGATGCGCGTCACGCAGAGTGGTATCAGTGATGTTCACTGGTCTCACGGCAACCTCCTTCGGTCTGTTGTCAAAGAACCGGACACAGCTTATCCCCTCGCACAGAGGCGCCCGGCGCACGTTTTCGTAACTGAACCAGTATAGCGCAACACGGGAGCTGCGTCTCGCTGCCTGTTGAGTGGGATGCGAGGGAGGGTCGGGAGTGCTGTCACAGGGGGTGCTGTCGCATGCACAAGTGGGAGGTGAGGGGGGCGTTCGCATGCACAAGTGGGAGGTGAGGGGGGCGTTCGCGTACGCGAGCACCCCCCTCACCTCCCACTCCCCCCCCCGCCCGCCTCCGCCGCCTCCGCCGCCCGCCTCCGCCGCCTCCGCCGCCGACAGAGCTGTCGATTGAGTCGGTGATGTGGCCAGGGCTGGGGGGTCATGGGAGTGCTCGTCGCAGGGATCAGGGTGCTGTGATGGACGCACTCTCTGTGGTGATGTCACGAAACGGGGTTGGTGTGGCAGAGATGAACGGATTTGAGGCTTGAACGCGTAGTATTACCAGGAAAAGGTGGCGTTTAGGGTGTTTTACTCCCGTTTTCGCCCCCTCTCCGAAAATCGCTCCTCATTTCCGTTCATCTCTTCCGATCTGGACTATAATCGTGACATGGAACGTGCTCTCAGCCATCAGTCAGCGCTTGAATTCTGGCGGGGCGCCTCAGCAAAAGAGGCGCTTACCCGGAAGCGATCACGCGCGAAGGCGTTATCAGTGAGACCTGAAGCAAGGGGAGGGCGTCCATCACCTGAAGCAAGGAGAGATCGCCCATCACCTGAAGCAAGGGGAGGGCGTCCATCGCCAGAAGCCATCGGAGGACGCCCATCACCAGAAGCCATCGGAGAACTCCCCGCAGAGAACCCCTGGGGCCTGACGACGCCACTGCATCTTCTGGTCGGCAGTACCAGCGCCCGTACAGAGGTCAGTGGCCTGCACTGCCACATCTGTTCCGGCATACTGCCCCGCGGCAGTCTTATCCAGGTGCGTCCGGATCTGACCGTCTGTTCCCCGGAGTTGTGTTTCGTGCAGCTAGCTTGCGAGCTTTCCCTGATCGATCTGATGATGGTAGGCTATGAGTTCTGCGGCGGCTACCGTCTGGACAAAGAAAACGACCCTGAGCAGGGTTTTCGCAAGGAGCCAGCACTGACCAGCGTCGCGAAACTGAATTCCTTCGTCGCCCGGGCGACGGGGCTGAAGGGCTGCAAGAACGCCCGGAAGGCTTTACGCTACATCGCAGACGGCGCGGACTCTCCGATGGAGACGGCCCTGACCCTGCTGCTGTGCTTACCCTACCGGCATGGCGGCTATGGTTTTGCGCTGCCCCGTCTTAACTATCACATCGAGGTGGACCTCCCCGCCGGGAAACAGACCTATCGCGGTGACCTCTACTGGCCAAAAGAGCGGGTCGACATCGAATACGATAGTGACACGTATCACGCGACGACCGAGCGGATCAACCGGGACGCCACCCGGCGCACTCATCTGTCGTTAGCCGGCGTGTCGGTCATCACGGTGACAAGAACACAGATCATGAACGTAGCCAGAATGCGCGTGGTGGCAGAATTGTTGAGCAAAAAGCTCAAGAAGCGTCTGCGCTATTCGCCCGAGTTCATCCTGCGTCAATTCGAGCTCCGCAAGCAGCTTCTCTATCGGAGATAGGTCAGGTTTGAGCACGATCTCAATGCCCTGAGTATTATTACTCAATGCCCTGAGTATTGTTACTCAGTGCGTTGAGTAAAAGCAAGTTGGCGCACGATCTCAACTGCTGTTGTCTCTCCTGACAAAGGATGTGAGTGGCGGTGGGCACACTCTCTGGGGGTGATGCCGGGGGGCCGGGGTGGTGTGGTGCTGGGCGCACTCTCTGGGGGTGATGCCGCGAAACGGGGCTGGCATGGCAGAGATGAACGGAAATGTGGAGTCAATGCGTGGTTTTCCAGATAAAAAGCTACCCCCCGTTACATTTATCGGCCATTTTCGCCCTCTCTCCGAAAATTGCGCCTCATTTCCGTTCATTTCTGCCACTCCGAGCTAAAATCGTAACATGGAACGTACTCTCAGTCATCAGTCAGCGCTTGAATTCTGCCGAAGCGCCTCGGCAAAGGAGGCGCTCGGTAAGAAGCGATCACGCGCAAAAGATGTCGTCTTTCGCCTGAAACTTTCTACCTGACTCAGTAGTATCTACCTGGGTCAATGTGTAGCTGATTATGCACTTCCCACTATCAGGGCGTGCTCGGGAATTTCACCCGTTGGAGTGTGTGCATGCCTGGCACCAGGCGTGAGCTGCCCAAGAGCTCACCTTTTCACACGATCGCCAGCAGCTCTTGTTTTACCAGTGTGACGCTCCAGGCAGTTATGGAGTCATACGGGATCACAGGTCAGGCTCGATCTCTGTGTTGATGTCAAGCACCCAGCTTGAGTCGACCGTTCCCCTGCGAGGCTTGGCATAGTCGAGCAGCGACGGATCATCCGGATGCCGGGCAACGAGTCGGGCGAGGTCGTCCAGGCCTGCGGTCACGGTGTAGGTATCAAGAAGATAGCCCAGGCGCCTGACAGCTGCAGCAGAGTAGAAGGGAGCCAGCTCGATGATCTCTGGCACCAGTGACTCAGCGCCTGCCGCCAGCTCCATGACAACGTTGGCCACGTTATCCAGGCCACCCGCGATCTTTATATCAGCGGCGAGATCGAGAAGCGTGACTGCCCGATCTGATACCGGGACCGTCCCACTTTTCGTTCCTACCTGGACCGTCGGCAGGTCAGCGACATGGCGACGGATAGAGAACTGCACCGCGGAACGTCCCACCTGCACCCTGCCAGAAAGAGCAGGAGTGGCAACCTGGAAAACCTGAGGGGCATGATGCGATGCGCCCAGAAGCGCTGCGGCGGAAAGCCAGCCAACATAATACGTCGCTATTCCCCGATATCGCATGAGTACATCGATGAACTCGATCGCGGGAGGAGCGCCCCAGGTCCGATACTCGGGTGGCACCGGTATCCACAGTC
>WQUG01000044.1 GCA_009785855.1 Actinomycetes bacterium | reverse complement strand
TATCTCGCAGACGCGTGTCGCGACCTCGGGGCCTGCGGTGGCGGTGACGGCAAGTGTTGTGGGGCTCCCGAGCTCCGCGATCGCCTCCCCCAGCCTGGTATAGGCCGGGCGGTTGCCTGCGCGTGCCTGTCCGATGTGGTGCGCTTCGTCGATGACCACGAAACCCACGTCAGCTGCCTCGGCGAACTCACGCGCATGGAAACTGAGGAACTCCGGCGTTGTGAGCACGATGTCGATGGCGTGCGCAGACAGACCCTCGAAAGCCGCGGTGCGGGCCGCCTCGGAACTCTCCCCCGTGATGACCTGCACGCGCAGGCCGATGCGCGCGAAGACCTCCTCCAGATGGAAGGCCTGATCGGCCACCAGCGCGCGCAGCGGAAAGACGAAGATCGACTGCCTGTGCTGCGCGATGGCAAGCCGGGCTGCATGCAGGTGGAAGATGAGCGACTTGCCCCGCCCGGTCGCCATGACCGTCAGGGTGTTGACGCCACGGGAGAGTGCGTCCAGGGTCTCTGCCTGCGCCGCGTGCAGCGTGCCGGAGCCGATGAAGAGCTTGCGCAGGGCCTCATCGAGCTCGGCGGCGGGGAGCGCTTCCAGACGCGCGCGCTCGCTGTCCTGGGCAGCAAG
The DNA here is from genome assembly GCA_009785855.1 of Actinomycetes bacterium. GTDB lineage: Bacteria > Actinomycetota > Coriobacteriia > WRKU01 > WQUG01 > WQUG01. The sequence goes on along the minus strand of WQUG01000044.1, from coordinate 4,657 downwards.
CGACACGGCGCGGTCGTCATCTGCCCCAACACGGGTAAGCAGCACGTTGACGCCGCGCGAGCGGCCCTCCTCCCCTCCCGTTACCTGCTCGAGTTCGGCGCTATACTGGGCGCCCTCGTCGATCGCCGGCGCCAGCTCGGCGCAGAGCGCGCGGTTCAGAAATCCGATCTGGGCACGAAGTCGCGTCGCGATGACCGCGATGGCGCATGTGTCGTGCGGGTTGTCCGGCTCGCGGCGCAGCTCGAGCTGGTCAGCGGGAAGCAGCTGGGAGATCAGCTCCTGGCGCCCCGCGAAGCTGACGCCGGCAAGCTTCGTGTAGAAGCTCGCGGCGTCGGCGATGTTGGCATAGTCACGGCGCGCGAAGCTCTCGTCGGCGTGCGCGAACAGATCGAGGACGAACTCGTCGGCGTCTGGCCGGGGGGCAGCCGAGGAGGGGGCATCCGAGGAGACGGTATCGGACTTCCGTTTCGGGGCCCCGTCTCCGCTTCGCTCCGTCCCCCGAAGCCGGATCCCGCTACCGTCTCCATCTGCCCCCTCCTCGCCTCCCCCGTCCCACGGCTGCAGGTCGACGACGCCCAGCTGCACGCCGCGCGCTCCCCGGAACTCGTCTTTCTCGAGCGTGAAGCTGACGCGCGCCGGCGTCACCTGTCCCACCCAGCGCTCGCCGTCCACAGCGCGGAAGTAGATGGCCTTCACCGAGGTCTCGCCCTGGCGCGCGCGGAAGCTCAGATGCTCCTGACCTGCGCCCACGAGCCCCGCGCGCTCGACCTCGACGGGGGCCGCCGACAAGACCGGCTTGCGCATCCCCTCCCCAAAAGGTTCAAGACGCTCGAACTCTTCTGCAAGCGCCCAGTCAAGCTCGTTCAGGCGGCAGTCGAGGTCGACGGCCGCGGTCGGTTCGAACTGCTCCGCCGGAAGCTTATCGAGACAGGCCGCAAGATCAGCGCCGAAGTCCTCAAGCGCAGCCGCTGGCAGGGTGACGCCCGCCGCTGTCGCGTGGCCGCCGAACTGTGTCAGGTGTGCTGAGCAGGCGAGCAGCGCCTCATGAACGTCGACCGAGCCCACTGAGCGCACCGAGCCGGATGCCATGCCGTCCTCGATACCACAGACGATCGCGACCGCGCCAAAGGCGTCGACCAGGCGCGAGGCGACGATGCCGCGCACGCCCTCGTGCCAGCCCTCGCCTGCCGCAAGGATCAGGCGCTGCCCCGGGCGGAAGCTCTTGCTGACCTGCGCGGTGACGACCGCCGTCAGCTCCGCCTCGGTCTCACGGCGCAGGCCGTTGAGCTGCGCCAGACGCTGCGATAACGCCGCGCAGTTGTCCGGATCATCGCAGAGCAGCAGATCAAGGGCGACCCGGGGCGATCCCATGCGCCCGGCGGCGTTGAGCCGCGGCGCAAGCGAGAAAGAGACCCGCTCGCTTGTGATCGCACTCAGATCGAGATTGCGCACCGAAGCCACCAGCTCGCGCAGACCGGGGTTGGGATGCGTCCGCAGGCGCGCAAGCCCCTCGGTGACAAGCGCGCGGTTCTCCCCCAGAAGCGGCACGATGTCAGCGATGGTGCCCATCGTCGCCAGATCCGTCCACTCCTTCCAGAGTTCGGGACGGCCCTCGGCGATCGAGAGCGCCTGGATGACCTTCAACGCGACGCCGGCGCCGGAAAGCGGCGAGAGATCATCAGAGTCGAGCTGAGGATCGATCAGCACCGCGTCACCGGGCAGCGACGCCGGGTCGGGCAGATGGTGGTCCGTGACGATGACGTCGATGCCGGCCGCGCGCAGGCGGGCGACCGCAGCGGCAGCCGTGATGCCGTTGTCGACGGTGACCAGCAGGTCGGGCGCGCTTGCCTCGATCGCTGCCGTCGCCTGCTCCGAGAGGCCGTAGCCCCCCGCGCTGCGCTCGGGCAGCAGCGCGCGCAGCTCCGTGGCGCCGAGGGCTTCCAGGCCCCGGACCATGACCGCCGTCGCGCTGATACCATCCAGATCGTAGTCGCCGAAGACTGCGATGCGCTGCCCCTCGCGCAGCGCCAGCTGCAGACGCGCGACCCCAGCTTCCATCCCACCGATCAGCGCCGGGTCGAGCCAGTCTCGCTCAAGCGAGGGCTGCAGGAAGCGCTCGACAGAGGCAGCGTCGCTCAGCCCTCGCGCGACCAGCAGCCGCGCGAAGAGAGGCGAGCAACCCAGCTCAGCCTGCAGCAGCGACGCATTCATATCAAGTGCTGAACTCATGGAACCATCATACCAGCGAGTCCGGACAGCACGGGGATCAGTAGTCGTCTGCCGCCGGGCTTGCCTTCCAGGCGGCAAGGAAGTCCGCGTAGGTCCCCTCCTCGATCGCCGCGCGCGCGCGCGCTGTCAGATCCAGCAGATAGTGCAGGTTGTGCTGCGAGAGCAGGATGGCGCCGAGCATCTCTTTCTGCGTGACCAGATGGCGCAGGTAAGCGCGGCTGTAGTGGCTGCAGGTATCACAGCGGCACTCCGGGTCCAGGGGCCCGAAGTCGCGGGCGAAGCGGGCGTTGCGCAGGTTCAGACGCCCCGTGCTCGAGAAGGCCGTTCCCATGCGGGCGGTGCGGGTCGGCAGCACGCAGTCGAACATATCGACCCCGACGCCGATCGCCTCCAGGATCGTCGTGGGGTTGCCCACGCCCATGAGGTAGCGCGGCTTATCCGCAGGCAGTGCCGCCGCCACCTGCGGCAGGGTCTCGAACATGAGCTCGTGGGGCTCCCCCACACTGTAGCCTCCGATGCCGAAGCCCGCGAAGCCGAGTCCGCCGATACGCTCGACTGACTCAGCCCGCAGGTCTGGGAACACTCCCCCCTGCACGATCCCGAAGAGCAGCTGGTCGTCTCGCTGATGCGCAGCCAGGCAGCGCTGCCCCCAGGCGGCGCTTCGCTCGACCGCCGCCTCCACGAAGTCCTGTTCAGCCGGATACGGCGTGCACTGGTCGAGCTGCATGATGATGTCGGCGCCCAGCTGTTCCTGGATGGCCATGTTGTCCTCCGGCGTCCAGAAGTGCTTACTGCCGTCGACGATGCTCGCGAACTCGACGCCGTCGTCATGCAGCTTGAGGGTGTCGGCCAGAGAGAAGACCTGAAAGCCACCCGAGTCAGTGAGTATCGTAGAATCCCAGTTCATGAAGCGATGCAGACCGCCGGCCCCGGCGACCACGTCGGCGCCCGGACGCAGGAACAGGTGATAGGTGTTGGCCAACACCACTTGGGCTCCCCGGTCGCGGAGCGCGCCCACCTGCACACCCTTGACCGTGGCGCTCGTCCCGACCGGCATGAAGACCGGCGTCTGCACCTCGCCGTGCGCTGTCTCGAGCACAGCACGACGAGCGGCTGTCCGCGAGTCGGTTCTCAGAAGAGTGAAGGCCATGGACTCATTATAGCCAAGATATGAAGAGGGCCGCCTCGTCCGAGCGACCCTCTTCAATAACTATGAAGAAACATATTGAAACTATGTTGTTGACCGTCAAATGCTTCTCCACGCTCTTTATTATACTAGAGCGCAGCCTGTTCCAGCGCCGATATCGACAGATTTCTTGAAAAAACACCGTTTAAGTTGAAAGTTTCCGCCGAACGGCGTCAGCTGATCGTGCCGCCACCCGCAGAAAGCCGCTTCTGCAGATAGCGAGCCACCAGGGAGAACGCGAAGTTGATGGTGAAATAGATCCCTGCGACGACCGCATAGATCGTGAGAGTCTGACCCACTGCCGGGAAAAGTCCTTTCAGGCTGTTGCTGCTATAGACCAGCTCGAACACACCGATCACCAGAGCGAAGGACGAGTCTTTGATGGCCGTCACGAACTGACTGACGATCGGCGGGATCATCTTCGTGACCGCCGGGGGCAGGACCACATGACGCAGGATCTGCAGATAGTTCATCCCCTGGCTGCGCGCCGCCTCCCATTGTCCCTTCGACACACTGTTCAGTCCACCCCGGACGACCTCGGCGATGACCGCCGTCGTGAACAGGGTCAGCGCGGTGATCGCCGCCGTGAGCTGGGGGAGCTGAAGCACGAGGAAGCAGAAGAACATCAGCAACACGAGCGGGATATTGCGCAGGAACTCGATGTAGGCCGTCGCTATCTGGCTGACGACCGGCAGCTTACTGTAGCGCGCGACCCCGACGATGATGCCGAAGATGAAGGCGAGTGCGATGCTCACTGCAGAGATATAGAGCGTGAGCCTCAGGCCGTCCCACAAGCCGGTCCAGAACCAGGTTCGCGAGAGCATGAAGGCGATCGAGGGATTGTTGATCATCGCGCCTCCTCCGCCCGGTCCTCAAGTTTCTTCGCGAGACGCGCCAGCGGGAAGCAGAGGCAGAAGTAGATCATGATGACCGTCAGATACACTGGCCCGGGGTTGTAGTTGGCCGCCTGGATACTCTTTGCCTGGTACATCAACTCCGGAACGCTGATATAGAGCATCACCGAGGTGTTCTTGATCAGGTTGACTGTCTGGTTGGTCAGAGGGGGCAATACCACGGTGAGTGCCTGAGGGATCACCACATAGCGCATCGCCTGCACATAGCTCATGCCCTGTGAGATCGATGCCTCAAGTTGCCCTTTCGAGATGGATTGGATACCGGCGCGGACAGCCTCGCTGATATAGGCCCCATGATAGAGCCCCACACCGAGGACGCCGACGACCG
>WQUG01000043.1 GCA_009785855.1 Actinomycetes bacterium | reverse complement strand
CTGATGACGCACCCGTCGCGCTGGTGCTGCGCCATCTGGCGTCAAAGGCCGACCAGGTGTCCCGGGCCATGGAAGCGCTCGACATCCCGGTCGATTTCGATCTGAAAGTCCCCTTGCGTCAATCTGGTCTGGGCTCCGCTCTGCTTGGTCTGCTCCTTATACCCCAGTCGAGGACTGAGTTGGTCGCCCGGGCTTCTGGATACGGGCTCTCTGTCTACAGCGGGCTTTCGCGCGAAGTTGCCTCTGACCTTGACCGATGGCTGCGTGAGGACTCGCCGGGATATTCTTGCAAGCTGTGTGATGAGCTCGGCGTTCCTCTTCTTCATGAGATGACCGCGCAGGATTGGGCGGACCAGGCGACCGCGATGCTCATGCGATCTCTCTCGGTGAAACGCAGTGATTTCCGCCGACAACTGGACTTCGCAGCGCACAAGACCTTCCTTTCTGCGTTGGCGCAACTTCAGGATAAGGCCGAAAGAGCCGGCGTGTCGGGAGATGCCCCTCTGGATCCCGCAGAGATCTCTGCCAGCATCGAGTCGGCTCGCATCGACCTCACGCCACGGCCAGGCAGCCGGCAAGTCCTGATAGCGGAGGCATCCCGCGTGCGAGGTCGCCAGTTCCACACCGTGGTGCTCGCGGGTCTGGCTGCGCAGGACTTCAGTGTTGGCGTCGAGCCCTCGCCTGTCGAGCGGGCTGCGGCTCAACTTACCGGTCAGGAACCTCCGGACAAGATCGCGGGCGAGTATCAGCTCTTCTATGACCTGCTCGGCTGCGCGCGCGCGCGCCTTGTGGTCATCGCGCAGACCCGGGATCTCGCAGGTCAGAGACTTGCCCCCTCCGTCTTGCTGGAGGAGCTGCTCTTGCTCTGTGGGAAGAAGGAGGAGTGGGAGCAAGCGACTCCGGCGATCGCTGGGGCAGCGCCTGCTGGCGCGCCGCCGCTAGCCGCCCCTGCGCGCGGGGAGCTCACCGGGCTTGACTTCGGGCAGGATGGGCGCGCTCCCTTCGCGATCACGACACTGGAATCGTATATCCGCTGTCCCTACTCATGGTTTCTGAGCAGGTTCACTGTTCGTAAGGTGATCGATGATGATACCGCGACGCGTGACGAGGGGATGATCCTGCATGAAGCCCTTCGCCTTTTCTATGTACGCGCGCGCGAGGAGCTGGGCTCGGCTCGTCTGCGCGCGGATCTGATGGACAAAGCGCGGGTGCTCGCGGACCGCTGTTTCGATGAAGCCTGTGAAAAGGTAGTGCGGGTCCCGTCAGGCGCCGACGCCCCGGAGGCGCTCCGGGCTCCGCTGGCTGCCCTGCGTCATGCGCTGCAGAGCTTCCTGCAGACTGAGGCCGACTGGCTGCCCGGCTTCACACCCCGGGAGTTCGAACGGAGTTTCGGCAACGACGCGGATCACGAAGCTCCGCAGCTCGGCGGGGTGCCCCTGCGGGGAAGGATCGATCGCGTCGACGTGCTCGACGCCCCTTCACCGGAAGATCCGGACGAGCGCCGTCCGCTCATCGTCATCGATTATAAGCGGAAGAACGTCCCTGAATGGAGCGGGCTGGATACCCGCATCAGGCACAAGGAGATCCAGGCGGCCGCCTACGGCCTGGTCGCAGAGCAGCTGTTCGGGGGGCTCCGTTACATCGGCTCAGCGTATCGCAGCGTCATGGATCCCGCCAGCAGCCGGATCGAGTTGAGATGGGCCGACAGGTGGCGCTACGCCGAAGAGCTTGGCCAGAAGAGGAGGAAGAAGCCTCCTGCCAGCGATGAGCTCGAAGCGCATAACGCGAAAGAAGAGCAGAACATCGCCGACATCGAGACGCTGATCCAACGTGGCGCCGCGGGCTTGCGGCAAGGAGACGCCCGCATCGCGCCGCTCTTCCAGGAAGACGAGACTCCCTACGCTGCCTGCGAGTTCGCTCCCTACTGCCTGCATACGACCTGCCCCTCCCGCAAGAGGGGAGGCTGAAGCGATGGGCGCACTCGGCGAATTCCGCAGGTCACGGTTCTTCAAACCGCTCAATGATGAGCAGAAGGCTGCGGCCGATAGCGATCGTCCGCTGATCGTGGTAAGCGCGGGCGCGGGGACGGGCAAGACCAAGACGCTTGTCGCGCGCTATCTGCGGCTGCTGCTCGAACGCGTCGAACGCGAGGGCGTCCAACGAGACTCCCTTGACCATCTGCTTGCGATCACCTATACCCGCCAGGCGGCAGAGGAGATGCGCCAACGCATCGAAGAGGCGCTGCGCGAGCTCGGGCTCACCGTCCTGGCGCGCATGATCGACCGCGCCTGGATATCGACGATCCACTCCTTCTGCGAGCGCGTCCTCCGACGCTACGCGATCGATCTGGGCATCGATCCCTACTTCACCGGGCTCGACGAGGACCAAAGCACCCTCCTGCGACTTCAGAGCTTCGACGAGGCCTTCCCCGCGTTCTTCCAGCAAGCCCCTGACGCCTTCCTGCGCCTGAGCGCCTGTTTCAGCCGGAAGCAACTGAGCGATGCGAGTGCGTCCATCATCAGCCAGGTCGCCCTGACCGGGACCCCCGTCACCGACCTGCGCCCCGATAGCTTCACGCCCGCGCACCAACAGCTTGGCTGCCCCGACGATGCAACGCTGCGCGCCCTGCTTGACTTCACGGCGCTGCGACAGGGCCTTTACACAAAGCTCAAAGAGCAGCAGGGGGCCTTCGACTTCTCCGACCTGCTGCTTTACGGACGCGCGGCTCTGGGGGTCTCCCACCTGCGCGATCGGTTCACCGGGCAGTTCACGGAGGTCATGCTCGACGAGTCGCAGGACACCAACATGCTGCAACTGGGAATCGTCGAACAGTTCGCGCGCAGGCGCTTCATCGTCGGTGACTTCAAGCAGTCTATCTTCGGGTTCCAGGGCGCTGACGCAAGCGTGTTCAGCGACCTGAGCACCCGCGCGCAGGATCCGGCGGACCGGGACTGTCTTCCGGTCTCGTTGGTCCAAAACTATCGCTCGCGTGAAGCGATCCTGACAAAGGTCAATGAGCTTTTCGGGCCCGAACGTCTGGCGGTCGGCGATTTCGAGAAGCTCAAAGCAGGAGAAGATTGGCAGCGCGAGGCCGGCGCGACCGGCGCGACCGGCGCGACCGGCGCGACCGGCGCGGCCGCACCGGACCCCGTGGTCATCGAAGGTCTCAGAAGATCCGACGATACTTCGATCGCTGCGGCTGAAGGAGAGTGGATAGCGGCACAGGTCGCCGCTCTGATCGGGCGACCACGACGCGACACCGAGGATCCGGATGCCGTCTTTCGTCCGGGAGACATCGTGGTCCTGGTCGCGAAACGTGCCTATGGCACGGCGATCACCGCTGCCTTGACGCAGCGCGGGATAGCCGCCCGGATCATCGGCGCTGATGACTTCTTCTCGCTGCCCGTGATCGAGAGCGCCCGGATCTTCCTCAAGGCGCTTCGCAACCCCTGCGACGACGAGACTTTCACCCGCCTGATGATCTCGGAGCTGGGGCGCGTGAGCGACCAGGAGATCTTCGAGCTGGCGTGCCGGGCGCACGAGCAGAACAGCGCCCTCTGGACGGCGGCACAGCAAAGAAAGACCGGCGAGGTCGTCCGGATCCGGACGCTGCTTCAACGAGCGTTCGAGGCTCTGGGAGCGCTCCCATTCTCAGAGCTCCTGTTCCAGGTCTTCGAGGACGAGTCGATCAGCGCCCAGGACCGCGCCTCCCTGCGGCACCTGGGAAGCATCGCCGACGAGCTTCAGGCGGGAGGCGGCGCGCTGGTCGACCTCATCGCGTGGATCGACGATCGCAAGAACAACAAGGCCAAGGTTGAAGCGCTCATGCCAGCCGACGATGAGCATGCGACCGTGCGCATCATGACGATCCACGCCTCCAAGGGCCTGCAGTTCCCTGCCGTGGCCGTTGCGACCGCTCAGGATGCGCAGAACCCCAGGCGCCCTGCTCAGGCGCCGTTCGTGATCGACCGGACCCTGGGCTTCAAATACAAGAAGGGCGAGACCTGCACAACGCCGGCAGCAGAAGCCGCCATCGAGTCAGGCAAAGAACGCGAGCGGGCGGAGAAGGTCCGTCAGCTCTATGTCGCCTGCACGCGCGCCGAGCAGGTCCTGCTCCTGAGCTATGATGCTGATGCGCGCGGGGGCATCACGGCCGATCTGGCCCGGGCGATCAGGGAAGGGGAGTGCGCCCATGACTGATCTCATCCAGATCTCATTCAGCGACATCGAGGCGCATCAGAAGTGCGCGCGCCGCTTCTACTACGAGCAGCGGATGCGCATGGGCGCGCTCCCCGCAGCCAGGTCGAGCGCCAACAACATCGGCACACTCATGCACAGCCTGCTGGAGGGTGCGACCGAGGGGGGGATCGATCCCGAAAGCGCGCGCGCGCTTTTTGATCGGGAGCGCCTTGCAGAAGGGGAGCGCGAACGGATCCTGAAAGCCTGCCAGACGATACAGGACTCTGACGACTACGCCGAGGTCATGGCCGGCGCCGGCATCCGCTGCGAGCGGCCGTTCTTCCTGGCGCTGCCGGACCATCCTACGCGCTTCCTCAAGGGCTTCATCGACATCCAGAGCACGCGGGAGGACGGCAGCCTGCTCATCTTAGACTACAAGTCTGGTACGCGCGAGGCCAGCGCCCGCGACTACGAGGAGCAGGCGCGCTGCTACGCGCTGGTCGGCCTGGCGGACGGCCATCCAGAAGTCGAGGTCCGCTTCATCCGCCCCGAGGTTCTGGCAGGCGGCGCTCCTCAGGTGTTCTCGCTGGGGCCGTTCTCGCAGCAGGACCGCGCCGATATCGAGACCGCGCTGGTCGCCACCATCCACAAGATGCAGGAGGCGGGCCCGGACGCGGATACTGCGGACACCGCAGCACATCCCTGGGCCTGCGAGGGCTGCCTGATCGATCGCAGCGCCTGTCCCCGCGGCCGCTGACCTTAGCCGACCCCAAAACAACAAGCAATCGACCTTTCCTGAACTATCCGCGCAGAAGGGGTAATATATACCCTGTGTGGAGCAACATAGGCATGAAGGGGGATAAAGGTGTCCCCGTGTCACACGACGGAGGAACGAGAGGGGGAGAAGATGCCAGAGCACAAGCCAGCCGGCCATCAGCGCGCGAAGCATACGCAGCTGTCGCACACGCAGGTCCAGCGGCTGGTGACCGAGTCGGTCGCCGGCTCCAACGACGCCTTCGCCCGTCTCTACGAAGCCTATCTTCCCCAGATCTACTACTACTGCGCCAAGCGGCTGCGCAACGACGACGAGGCGGTCGAGGTCGTCCAGGACACCTT
>WQUG01000042.1 GCA_009785855.1 Actinomycetes bacterium | reverse complement strand
GTACATGGCTCAGGGCGATATCGAGATACGGCGCAGCCGGCGGCGGACGCTGGCGCTGGAAGTGCGCGACGACGGCGCGGTACTTGTGCGCGCGCCGCTGGCGATGGGGCAGCGTGAGATCGAGCGCTTCGTGCGCAAGAAGGCAGACTGGATCGCGCGGACCCGGGAGCGCGTCCAGCAGCGCCGGGAGCTTGCCGGCGATGCGCCCGACGAGGAGCAGGTCGCAAGTTGGAAGTGGGCCGCGCGCCGCGATCTGGCGCTGCGGTTGGCCTACTGGGCGCCTCGGATCGGGGCCGAACCCGGCAAGCTCTCCGTCCGCTTCCAGCATGCGCGCTGGGGGTCGTGCTCTGGACGCACTCGCACGATCAGCCTGAACTGCCAGCTCATGCGCGTCGATGAGGAGCTGCGCGACTACGTCGTGGTCCATGAGCTCTGCCACCTGCTGCAGCCTGACCACTCGCCTGAGTTCTGGCGGCTGGTCGAACGCCAGCTACCCGACTACCGGAAGCGTCGCAAGGCGCTACACGCGGTCCACCTGTGGTGACCGGGGGCCGGGGGGACAGGCACCGTGGTCCCACAAAGTGGGACCACGGTGCCTGTCCCCCCGGCCCCTTTGTCAGCCTTCCAGGAACGCGTCGCAGAGGGCGAGCGCGGCAGCAGCCTCGACGACCGGGACGGCTCGCGGCACTATGCAGGGGTCGTGGCGGCCCTTGATGGCGAGCGTGGCGGGCTCGCCGCTGCGCAGGTTCACGCTCTCCTGCTCGCACGCGATAGAGGGTGTCGGCTTGAAGGCCACGCGCAGCACCAGGGGCATGCCGTTACTGATGCCGCCGTTCAGCCCCCCGCTGTTGTTCGTGCGCGTCCGGACAGCGCCGGCCTCATCGAAGTAGAAGGCGTCGTTGTTCGCAGAGCCGCGCAGTTCCGCCGCCACCAGCCCGTTGCCGAACTCAAGGCCCTTGACCGCGGGGATGCCGAAGATCGCGCGCGCGATCCGGTTGTCCAGCCCGTCGAAGAGCGGGTCACCCAGACCTGCCGGAAGTCCCAGCACGGCGCACTCGACGACGCCTCCGACCGAATCGTTGTCCACGCGAGCCGCCTCGATCTCTGCAAGCATGGATGCACTCGCCGCCTCATCAAGGGTGGGCAGCTCGTGCCCGGCGATGCGCGTGAAGTCCTCCGCCGACACCGCCACCGGATCGTAGGCCCGGTCTTCCACGGAGCCGATGCGCGCGATGTGCGCGCCGACCGTGATCCCACGCGCGCGCAACAGCTGCAGGCAGATGCCACCGGCCACACAGAGCGGCGCGGTCAGACGCCCGGAGAAGTGACCGCCGCCCGCGCGGTCCTGGAAGCCCTGATACTTGACCTGCGCCGTGTAGTCGGCGTGCGAGGGTCGCGGGATATCGGCGATCTCGTCGTAGTCACCGGAGCGCACATCGGCGTTGCGGATCAGCGCCGCCAGCGGCGCCCCACAGGTCACACCGTCGACCAAGCCTGAGAGGAACTCCGGCACATCGGCCTCGCGGCGCGCGGTCGTGTGACTCCCCTGCCCGGGCGCGCGGCGTGTCAGAAAGCGCTGCAGCTCATCGAGGTCGACCGCAAGGCCTGCCGGCAGGCCGTCGATGACCACGCCGATCGCCGCCGAATGCGACTGCCCGAAGAGTGAGACCTTGAGCTTGTTCCCATACTGTGACGCCATCATCTCTCCTCGTTTCCTTTCTCTGGCAGGCCTGAGGGCTTGGGGGGCTCAGGCGACGGGTCGACTGACCCTCCAAGCCCGATACCCTCGCCCGTCTTAGGGGCTCGTTCGCGTACGCGAGCGACCCCCTCGCCTCCCACTGTTCCCCCCAGCGCTTCGAAGTCCTCGAAGAAGCGCGGATAGGACTTGTTCACCGCCGCGGCCCCCGTGATGACCACCGGCCCGTCGCAGACCGTCGTCGCGATCGCGGCCATCATCGCGATGCGGTGATCGCCCCAGGCATCGACCGTCGCTCCGACCAGACGCCTGCCGCCTTCGATCGTCAGCCCGTCGTCACACACCTCGATCCGGGCGCCCAGAGCGCCCAGCACATCGGCGACAGCCGCCAGGCGATCGCTCTCTTTCAGGCGCAGGCGCGCCGCGCCCGTGATCGTCGTCGTGCCTTCGGCCGCTGCCGCCACCAGGCTCAGTATCGGCACCAGGTCCGGGATGTCGCGCGCGTCGACACGCATGCCGCGAAGCGTCCCGCCGCGCACCGTCACCGTCACCGCCCCGCCCACGGCCTCGCCCTCGACCTCGACGCTCGCGCCGAATCCACGCAGGATGTCGATCACCGCGCGATCGCCCTGTACCGACGCCGGATCAAGTCCCGTGACCGTCACCGACCTCTCGCCCAGCGCCCCGGCACAGAGCCAGAAGGCCGCGTTGCTCCAGTCACCCTCGACTTCAAGCTCGCGGGGCGCCCGGTAGGTCTGCGGCGCCGCGCAGGAAAAAACCGTACCATCGAAGTCGACCTCGATGCCGCTTGCCCGCATCGCCGCAAGCGTCAGCTCGACATAGGGGCGCGACTCGAGCGTGCCTGTCACCCGCAGCTCGCTTGCGCCCTCCAGCAGCGGGAACGCCAGCAACAGTCCGCTGAAGAACTGCGAGGACACGCCGCCATCCAGACAGAACACGCCGGGACCGAGGCGCCCGCTCAATGTGAGCGGTTCGACGCACGCCTCGCCCAGCACGCAGCCATGCGCGACCAGCTCCTCATACAGCGGCGACAGGGGCCGCTGCGGCAGCCGTCCCGCCCGGTGGAAGCGCGCCTCGCGTCCCAGCGCCGCGACGACCGGCAGCAGCAGCCGCAGGGTCGTGCCGCTCTCGCCGACGCGCAGGTCCGCGACGCCAGCGCTGCGGCCCCCCGCGACCTCGAAGCCGTCCGCCAGCTCGGTGATCACTGCACCCAGATCGCGCAGACAAGCCGCGGTCACCCGGATATCGTCAGACGCTCCCGCGCAAACAACCCGCGAGGGTCCCTCGCTCAGAGCCGCGCAGATCAGCGCCCGATGCGCCGCCGACTTCGACGGGATGGCCGCGACCGTCCCGGCAAGTCCGCCCGATGGTGCGGTGACTTCAGCTGACATTGCTCCGGTCGACTTCCTCTTTGAGGCGCTTACCCTCGGCCAGAAGCTCGCGCATCCGGTCCTCATCGCCGGCTTCCAGGGCATCCCGGTACTGACCCATGTTCGCGATGAAGTTATCGAGCTCGCGGATGAGGTTGTCACGGTTCTCGAAGAAGAGCTCCGTCCACATGTTCTCATCGAGCCAGGCCACGCGCGTCAGGTCCTTGTAGCTGCCGGCAGAAAGCCCCTTGTGCTCGGCGGCGACCGGCGACTTCATGTAACCGTTGCTGACCACATGGGCCATCTGGGACGTGAAGGCGATGACGCGGTCATGCTGTTCGGCGCTCACCGGCGTCAAGCGCCCGAATCCGACCGGCCCAAGCAGCTCCTTGACGCGCTCGAGCAGCGCCATGTCGCTCCCGACCGGCGGTACCAGGAGCATCGAGGCGCCTTTGAACATACCAGCGGTCGCATGCTTGAACCCCGTCGCCGCCGTGCCTGCCATGGGGTGTCCGCCCACGAAGGTGAATCCGTACTCCTCTGCCAAGGGAAAGCAGGCCTCGCAGACCAGGCGCTTCGTACCGCAGCAGTCGATGACGAGCGTTCCTGCAGAGATCGCCGCCGCATGCGCGCCCGTCCAGTCGATCGCAGCCTGAGGATACAGCGCGATCAGCAGCAGATCGCAGCCAGCGATATTCTCGCCCGTCAGCTCCTCGTCGACCGCACCGGACATACGCGCGAAGTCCAGCGTCTGCCGCGTGCGATTCCAGCCCAGGACCGTCCAGCCTGCCGCCTTATAGGCCTTGGCCAGCGAGCCGCCGATCAGACCGAGGCCAACGATCCCGACCTTCATACGACCGGGCCGCCCACGGCCTCCCGCACCCGGCGCAGCTTGTCCGCCATCGCAGCGAACTGCTCGGGGGTCAGCGACTGCGCGCCGTCGCACTTCGCGCGCTGCGGGTCGTTGTGCACCTCGACGATCAGCCCGTCGGCCCCGCAGGCCGCCGCGGCAAGCGACATCGGCTCGACCAGGTAAGAGTGCCCGGTCGCATGGCTCGGATCGATGATGATCGGCAGGTGGGTCAGACGCCGCAGTACCGGCACAGCGGACAGGTCCAGGACGTTGCGCGTGTAGTCCGAGTCATAGGAACGGATGCCGCGCTCGCATAAGATGACCTGGTCGTTGCCGCCGGCCATGATGTATTCGGCGCTCATGAGCAGCTCTTTGAGGGTGCCGGAGATCCCGCGCTTGAGCAGTATGGGCTTGCGCAGCTCGCCGATCTCTTTGAGCAGCTCGAAGTTCTGGAAGTTGCGCGCGCCGATCTGGATGACGTCGACGTCGGCGAACAGCGGGATGTGCTCAGCGTTCATGAGCTCGGTCACGATGGGAAGCCCCGTCTCCTTCTTCGCTTCCAGCAGGAGCTCGAGGCCTTCTGCCTTCATGCCCTGGAAGTCATAGGGGGAAGTACGCGGCTTGAAGGCGCCGCCGCGCAGCATCGAAGCCCCGGCCGCCTTCACCGAGCGGGCAACGCTGACGATCTGCTCACGCGACTCGACCGAACAGGGCCCGGCGATGATCGGGAAACTCCCGTCGCCTATCCTGACATCGCCGACCTCGACGACCGTCGCGTCAGGATGGAACTTGCGGTTGGCCTTCTTGAAGGGCTCGGAGATGCGCATGACCGACTCGACGATCTCGAGACTCTCAAGCAGGTCGGCGTCGACACGGGACACATCCCCGATCAGCCCGATGACCGTGCTGAACTCGCCTTCGCTCAAGTTGGTCCTCAGCCCATAGGAATGGAACCACTCGATAAGGTTATCGATCTGCTCTTTATCGGTACCCGGCTTCAGAACGGCTATCATCATGCATCACTCCTTCGTGACAGAAAGGGATGCATTCCAGCATATCAGAACCGGCCTGTGGAGTGCGCCCAAAGAGATACCCGCCGGCTTGCGCCAGCGGGTATCGATGTTCCAGTTATCAGAGAGCAGCGCTAGCTGCGACGCTTGCGCAGCACCAGCACGAAGCAGGAGCCCGCCGCAGCGGCAAGCGCTGCCGCGCCGGCTGCCAGAGCCAGGTTCAGGTTGCTGCTGTCGCCTGCCGCAGGAAGTCCCTCTTTGGGAGTCGGAGTCGTCGGCAGGTCCAGAGGCGGCTGGTCCACGACCGGGATCTTGACCCAGACCGTGGACACACCGTCGGTATAGGTCTTGTAGCCGGCCAGGGTGGTCGGCAGTGTGAAGTCAGCTGCCGTATACTCGAAAGGCTCGCCGGTAGTTGCATCGACGATC
>WQUG01000041.1 GCA_009785855.1 Actinomycetes bacterium | reverse complement strand
CGCAGGATCCGCCCTGCCCGCGTGATGCGCGGGTCGTCCTCGGTCGCGAGCACCGGACCCGAGAGTTGCTCGGCGTTCTTCTTCATGGTGCGGAACTTGAAGATCGCGAAGGTCTCTTGCCGGCGACCGACCCGCTCCTGGCGATAGATGACCGGCGCCCCATCGTCAAGAAGGATGGCGATGGTCGCGAGCAGGAACACGGGGCTGGCGCAGAGGAGCAGGATCAGCGCGAACAGCAGATCGAAGGCGCGCTTGATCAGACGCTGATAGCGCTGCATGCCCCCGGCGGCGATGCGCATGAGCGGGATGTCGCCTAAGATCGCATCGGTATGTCCGATGAAGACCTCATAGAGTTCCGGCACCACATCGATGACAAGATGACGGTCGTTGGTCACCACCAGCTGCTCGATGAACTCACGCAGATCGACGGGATCGGCGATGATGAGCCGGTTGATGTCATCGGACTCGATGCGCGCGCGAAGCGTGTGCAGCGCGGGTTCAGCGAGGGTGCCCGCCAGCATCCAGCCCCACTTACGGCGCGCGGCGACCCCCCGCGCAAGCTCTGCGACGAGCGGCGAGGAGCCGATGATAAGCGTGCGCTGCTCGGGCCAGTGGATCGTACCGAAGCGCAGGAACAGCAGGCGCCAGCCAACCGCAAGCGCAAGCGAGAAGACCCAGGCCAAGGGGAAGGTCCAGCGCGAGAAAGCCGTGGTCGCGGTCCCGCCCAGAAACGCGGTCACGATCACGAGCAGGATGCTCAAGGTGACCGCCTTGAAGGCTGCCGCGCTGACGCCCCAGGGCGTGTCGATGTTCTCGGGCTCGAAGAGTCCGTAGGTCCAGCCGGCGAAGAGATAGATGAGGGTGATGACCGGAGCCAGGACCAGATAGGCGCCGAAGTTGTAAGCAGGGATATGCCCGAAGAAACGCACGAAGAAGGCCGCGACCAGCGCAAGGTTCGCGAAGACCGCGTCAAGGAAGAGCGAGAGTAGCGTGAACCTGAACCGCGACATCTCTAGCCGAGCACCTCCTGATACACCTTCGTCGTCGCCTCTGTCATCGCCTCGATGCTGAACTCTTCCAGCGCCCGCGCCTGGGCGGCCTGACCGAGGCGCTGGCGCAGCTCATCATCGGCCAGGAGGCGGTTGAGGGCCGCGGCAAGCGAGGCGGCGTCCCCGGTCTTCGCATACAGCCCGGTCACTCCCTCAAGGTTAGCATAGGTCACCCCGGTGGCAAGATCGCTCGATACGGTCGGTGTGCCCGCCGCGTGCGCCTCGATCTGGACCAGGCCGAAGGCCTCCGAAGGAGAGGTCGAGGGCAGGCACAGGACATCGGCCGCGTGATACCAGGCCCGCAGCTCCTCGTCCGAAGCATAGTCGATGAGATGGACGCGCTCGAGCCCTTCGAGCAGGGCGCGCTGGGGCCCCTTGCCGATGACGACGAACTGCGCGCCGGGGACCTGCGGGATCGCCCGGGCCAGGACGTCGATGCCCTTGTAGTAGACCAGACGCCCCACGAAGAGCACAATCGGAGCGCCGCCAAGTGAGGCTCGCAGCTCGGCTGCGCGCGCGATGGCCGCCGCGTCGCCGGCGATGGCCGCGGTCGGCAGGCCGAAGTTGACCTGACGGCACTTGCTCCGGCGGGGCGCGAGCCAGGCCGAGTTCACGATCAGCTGCGGCGAAGAGGCGATGATGAGACGCGCGCGGTCGAGAAAGCGCTCAAGGAAGGGCGCGTAGAAGCGCAGGGCGAGCTTCTGGCGCACGATGTCGGAGTGATACGTGACCACATAGGGCATGGTCCGGGACGCCTGCTGCAGGACCCACTGCGCCTCGCCCCAGGGGTAGGGGAAGTGGAAGTGGAGCAGGTCGGCGCCGGCCGCCTCACGGGCGAGCACCCGCCCGAAGTTATGGGCGATCGGCGTGGAAGCGAGCTCTGTGCGGCGGGGCAGGCGGACGATCTCGACGCCGCCTTCGGTATCCTCGGCATAGCTGCGCTCGTTGTTGCAGACGATAACGCGCACCTGATGTCCGGCGGCGACCAGACCCTCGGCCAGATCGCGCACATGGAACTCTATCCCCCCGATGTGAGGCGGATAGTATTTGTTGACCAGTACGAGCCGCATCAGTCCCGACTCAGAAGAGTCGCCCCACACCAGGGATGTCGGCTGCCTCGGGGGACTCCTCGCCCGTCGTGACCAGCCAGTAGCCCGCGTTGAGCAGACGGTCTGTGACCTCAGGACGGCAGGCCTCGGCGTAGACCCGCACGAGCGGCTCGGTGCCGGAGGGACGCAGCAGCAGCCAGTGATCGTCGCCGAAGCGGAACTTCAGGCCGTCGATGTCGTCGGCGCCCGCGACCTCGAGCCCGGCGACGCTGGTCGGTCGCAGCGTGGAGATGCGCGCCAGGAAACCGTCCATCTGCTCCTGGGACAGGTGCAGATCGATGCGGCGATAACTCATATCGCCGACCCGCGCATAGAGCTCCTCCATGAGTTCCTTCAGGGACTTGCGCCGTGAGCACATCATGTTGACCAGGAGCACGGCCATGAGCAGGCCGTCGCGTTCCAGCAGATGATCCGGGATGCCGATGCCGCCGCTCTCCTCCCCGCCGATGAGCACGGGGCGCTCCTGCATCTGCTCATAGACCCACTTGAAGCCGATGGGCGTCTCAACGCAGTCCAGCCCCAGCGCGCGCGCGGTGCGATCGACCAGCACCGATCCCGCCCGGGTCTTGATGATCGCCCCCGTCCGGCCCTTGTCCTCGACCAGATGGGTCGCGAGCAGCGCCATGAGCTTGGGGGGCGAGATCCAGAGTCCCGTCTCGTCAAGGGCGCCGATGCGGTCGGCGTCACCGTCGGTGATGAGCGCGGCCACGCTGCCGGTGGCAAGCACCGCGTCACGCGCCCCGTTGGTCCAGGGTACGATGGGCTCAGGGTGCAGCCCGCTGAAACCGGGGTTGCGCTCCCCATGGATCTCGTGGACCGTGACGCCGGCTGCGCTCAGAAGAGCGGCCAGATGCCCCTGCCCCGCCCCGTAGAGCGGGTCGACCACGACCTCCAGCGGATGAGCAGCGATCGCCTCGGTGTCGATCCAGGCGGCGAGCGCGTCCAGATACGGGCTGCAGAGGTCCTCGATCGTGACCTCAGCGCGAGCGGCGTCGGCGGAGGCGGGCAGGGCTGCCTCGATGCGCGCCGTGAACTCGGGCAGGGCCGCTCCCCCGTCTGCCAGGCGCACCTTGTAGCCCAGGTAGCTGCTGTCGTTGTGGCTCGCAGTGAGCATCACGGCGCCCACAGCATCTGCGCGCGCCGCTGTCGCCCAGCAGAGCGCCGGCGTCGGCAGGATGCGATCGGAGACGATCGCGCGCATGCCGTGCGCGGCGATGACCTCGGCGGCCTGACGCGCGAAGGCGTCGGCGCGAAAACGCGCGTCGTAGCCGACGAGCAGGGTGCCCCCCGGATGCTCAGCGGCAAAGACCTGGGCGGTCGCCTGAGCGATGCGCGCCAGGGAAGCGGACGTGAAGTCCTCGCCGATGACGGCTCTCCAGCCATCGGTGCCGAAACGGATATCAGTGGTCTCCATGGTCCTGCTCCTTACCCGACCAGCCCGTTGAAGAGCTCGACGTAGTGTGCGATCATCTGCTGCTCGCTGAAGCGCTCGCGTGCGCGCTTAGCGCCCGCGGCCCCCATCTTCTGGGCGCGCTCCGGATCGAGCAGAAGTTCCGTGAGCGCTGCGGCGAAGGCGTCGGTATCCCCGGGGGCCACGAGGATGCCCGTCTCGCCGTCGATGACGACTTCCGGGATGCCCCCGACGGAAAAGGCGACGACCGGCTTGGCGTGGACCATCGCCTCCAGGGCGACCACCGCGACCGCCTCGGAGCGCGAGGGCATCGCGACCACATCGCTCGCGCGATACCAGCGCGAGATCTGCGGCGCGAAGCCCATGATGTCGAAGTTCTTCGTCAGACCCAGCTCGTGCAGGCCTGCGATCAGGATCTCCTTGTCGGCGCCGGTACCCGCGACGCGGAAGTTCGGCTCGGCGATCGTCGTGTCCTCAGGCCAGTTCTCGAGGACCTTGGCGGACGCGACGGCGAGCAGGTCGACGCCCTTGCTCTCGACGAGGTTGCGCGCCACAGCGAAGACAAGCGGGTGGCCGGCGAGCTTGGGGTCGTCCTCAGGCATGCGCGGCGCACCGGAGCCCGTGACGTTGACGGCTGCGTCGACGAAGGCATCCGCATCGATGCCGTTGGGGATCACGACGATATCGTCGCGCGCGATACCAGCGTCGACCAGCGAGGCAGCGATCGCCTCAGAGAGGGCGATGTAGACGTCGCTGTACTTGCGCTTCGAGCGACCGACCAGCTCCTTGAGCGAGAGGGGGAGTTTGACGCCCGGGATCTCGGGCAAGTCCGGTTGCAGGCGCGAGACGATGTTGACGACCCGGGTGTTGGTCGGCGCCGCGCGACGTACGAGGATGTTCGAGAAGAAGTTGGTGCCGACGACCAGGTTGGCGTTCATGCGCCAGGCCATGGTGTGGATCTTGCGCCTGAGCCGGTTGATGTGGAAGCGGTCCATGGCCATCGCCTCGACCTCGGCGCCCGCCGACAGCGCCGCATGCGCGACGCCGGAGCCGGCCGCCGCGACGACGCCGACTTTGGCGCCTGCCTCGATCAGGCCCTTGATCAGCGGGATGGCGCGGGTGCCATACCTCCCGATATTGGGGCCAGAGAAGCTGTTCACGATGACGATGCGCAGATTCTGAGCAGACAGGTCGGACACGGTTCACCTCTCAGACGGGATCGGACTCTTCGCAGTCAATTGTAACATCCGAGCGTGAGCTTCATGCTCAGTCCATGAGCCTGCGGTAGACCGCGAGGGTGGCGCGGGCGGTATCGAGCCAGCTGAAGTGATGGGCGCGCTCTGTTGCGGCGGCGGAGAGTGCTTCCAGCAGCTCCGGTTCATGCAGACAGCGTGTCAGATGCTGCGCCAGGCCGGCCGCGTCGGACGCATCGAAGTAGAGCGCGCCGTCGCCCATGACCTCCGGCAGCGAGCTGGCGTCAGCGGCAAGCACCGGAGCCCCGAAACCGGCAGCCTCGAGCGGCGGCAGGCCGAAGCCCTCGTAGCGCGAGGGGAACACGAAGGCGAGCGCGTGCGCGTAGAGCCAGCGCAGTTCGTCGTCGGAGACTCGCCCCGTGAAGAAGATCCGCTCGCGTGCAGGTCCGGTGAGATGGGCGTCGAGGTATGCAGACTCACCGGCGCCGACGAGCAGCAGCTGCGCGTCGGAATCCAGCCGCGAGAAGGCCTCGAGCAGGACGGGCAGGTTCTTGTGCGGCTTGGTGTTTCCCATGGAAAGGAAGAAGGGCGCAGGCGGCAGCTTCTCGATGAACTCGGGCATGAGCTGCTTGGCTGCGGAGATGAAGTCGTCGGCGGCCTCCGGTATCACGTGCAGTTCCTCCGCAGACGGGGGGAAGTACGTCGCGACATC
>WQUG01000040.1 GCA_009785855.1 Actinomycetes bacterium | reverse complement strand
GCGCCCTCTGCCAGCAGCTCCTCGCCCGCATAACTGACGGCTTCGGGAGTGATGTGATCGATGTTGGTCTCCAGCAGGACGCAGGTCTCGGCGCTGAGCGGGATGGCGGGATCGTCGACAGGCTCGCCGATGATGAGCCGACAGATGTTGGGCTGCCCGATGTCACGCGTACCCGCGCCATAGCCGATGAGCAGCGGGCGCATCGGAGGCAGCGGCCCGAAGCCTGCCGCGCGCGTGAGCAATGCCGCGCCGGTCGGCGTCGTGAGCTCGCCGCCTGCCGCGCTCATGCTGGTCGGGATGCCCGCAGCAGCCAGGATCGCGGCGGTGGCAGGCGCCGGCACCGGCAGGACGCCGTGCCGGGTCGTGACGGTACCGGAACCCAGGGCGGGGGGAGTCGCATAGAGGGTCGTGATACCCAGCAGGTCAAGGCCCAGACAGACGCCGCAGATGTCGACGATGCTGTCGGCGCCACCGACCTCATGGAAGTGCACCGCCGCGACGTCGACGCCGTGGGCGTGCGCCTCGGCCTCTGCCAGGACGGTGAAGACCTCGATGGCCGCGGCCCGGGCGGGCGCGGACAGTGTGTCTGTGGGCGCACTCTCTATCAGGCTGCGGATCTCCGGCCAGCTGCGGGCAGGCGTATCACCCGGCGGGGTCGCGAGTGCGTCCACGGCAGCGCCTGTCGCATCGAGCACCCTGACGCCGGTGGCAGAGACACCCTGGCTGTCCACGGTCCGGGTCTGCACGGTGACCCCCAGCGCGAGCGCATCGGCCAGCGCCTGCAGATGCTCCGGCGTGAACTGCCGGGTCTGTGCGCCGACCTCCAGCAGGGCTCCGAGGAACTTGTCGCCGGAAACACCGCTTGAAGCGTCCAGATGGGCGATCAGCGGGTCATGTGTCAGAGGCTCACTCATGTTCCCCAGTGTAGCAGAGCCCTTGAACAGGTGATGTCCGAGCAGTGGTGTAGTATCTTTGTATCGGAACCTGCGCGAAAGGATATTGCTTCCATGTCACTTACGATCGTGATCTCCGTGATCATCCTTGCCTTGGCTGTCGCTGTGCTCGTGCTCCTGGTGCTCATACCCGGGCGTCTGAGGCGCGACATCTCAGAGCAGCTTTCCCAACAGTCGCAGCAAAGCGAGCAGAAGCTCGAGAACATCCGCCAGACGCTTGATGTGAAGCTGGATGCGGTGCGGGTCTCGACCGAAGAGCGGATCACCGCGCTTACGCAGGATAACGCCCGGCAGCTTGACCGCATGCGCGAGACGGTCGATGAGAAGCTGCAGAAGACGCTTGAGGAGCGCCTGGGGCGGTCCTTCGCCCTGGTGCAGACCCAGTTGGAGCAGGTCAACAAGGGCCTGGGGGAGATGCAGACGCTTGCGAGCGGCGTCGGCGACCTGAAGAAGGTACTCGCCAACGTGAAGACGCGTGGCATCCTCGGAGAGATCCAGCTGGGCGCCATCCTCGCGGAGGTTCTGGCGCCCGAACAGTATGCGACAGACATCGCCGTCAAGCCGGGATCGGCGGATCGGGTCGAGTTCGCGCTGAAGTTGCCGGGCGATGACACAGGCGAGGTCTGGTTGCCGATCGATGCGAAGTTCCCGATCGATCGCTACTCTGCGGTACTTGATGCCTGGGAGAGCGGTGACGCCGGGGCGGTCGAAGCCGCGCGTAAGGAGCTTGATACCTTCATCAAGCAGTCGGCGAAGGCGATCCATGACAAGTACATCGACCCGCCGCACACGACGGATTTCGGCATCCTGTTCCTGCCGGTCGAGGGCCTGTACGCCGAGGTCATCCAGCGCGGTCTTTTAGAGGAGCTGCAGTCGAAGTATCAGATCATCGTCACGGGTCCCTCGACGATGGCAGCCCTGCTCAACAGTCTGCAGATGGGCTTTCGCACGCTGGCGATCCAGAAGCGTTCCCAGGAGGTCTGGGCGGTCCTGGCCAAGGTCAAGAAGGAGTTCTCGACCTTCTCCGTCGTTTTGGAGAAGACCCGTCAGCGGCTGCACCAGGCCGACGATGAGCTTGACCGACTCGTGGGGACTCGCACGAACCAGATCAATCGGGCCTTGAAGAATGTCGAGTTGATGGAGTCTGCCTCTGATGCTGAGACTCCTTTGCTAGAATAGGGACATGGATAAGTTCATACGAAGCGCGCTGTTAGGGATCGCGATCGCTCTGATCGCGTATTCTGGCTTTCTGGCCGGGCTTCAGGCATACAACTATGTCCAGGCTGCTTTGAGCAACAACAAGGTCAGGATGCTTGCGGGAAACGGCGGTAAGGACTCGTTGCTGCAGGCCATCGGGATCAGGTCAGCCGGAGATGGTCAGACGCCCGCTTCGATCGCGGCAGCCCAGAAGCGCATCATCGACTTCGAGACGCTGCAGAAGAACAATCCGGAGATCGTCGCCTGGCTGTTCATCCCGAACACACGCATCGACTACCCGATCGCTCATACTGACAACAACGAGTTCTATCTTCACCATGATTTCTTCGGCCGCTACAGTTTCTCCGGCTGTCTGTTCCTTGACAAGGAAGACAAACCTGATTTCACCAACCCTGATTCTGCGGTCTATGGACACAGTATGGCCAACGGTTCGATGTTCGGCACGCTCGAGTACTTCCGTCGGCCCGCGTTCCGCGACTCCCACCAGATCGCCTTCGTGTATCTGCCGGACAAGACGCTCAAGTATCAGTTCGTGGCAGGAGAGTTGATCCCGCCCAATGGGAAACGTCTGAAGAACACCTTCGACTTCACCACGCTCTCGCTCTATACCTGCGCCTATGACCAGGTGGGAGACCACTACATGGCGCGTTTCAAGTTGCTGAGCTCGACTCCGCCGGGTAAGCCTGCAGCAACGACCCCCCAGACTCAGTGATGCGGGAACTGCGGATCGACCACGAGCGCGAGGAGCGTTGCGGTTTTCCCGAGGTGGTCTTCGCTTTGGGCAAGACGACCGCGCAGATCATCGCGGCCGCTGCGGAGATCTTCGAGCACAGCGGCCGTGTGCTCGTGACGCGCGCGACGCCTGAGGATTTCGCGGCGCTGCAAAAGGCGATCCCCGCTGCCCGCTATCAGGAGGCAGCGCGCATCATCTCGGTCGGCGTCAGCGAGCCGGAGCACCCAACAGGCAAGATCGTCGTGGCGGCGGCAGGGACCGCCGACATACTCGTCGCCGAGGAAGCGGCTGTGACGGCCGAGGCCCACGGGGCTGCGGTCCAGCGGCTCTACGACATCGGTATCGCGGGGGTGCATCGGGCGCTTGAGCACATCGACGAGCTGCGCGAGGCGCGTGTTATCATCGCGGTGGCAGGTATGGAGGGCGCCCTGCCCTCGCTCATCGCGGGGCTGGTCAGCGTGCCGGTGATCGCGGTCCCGACAAGCGTCGGCTACGGGGCACATCTCCAGGGCCTGGCGCCCTTGCTCACGATGCTGAACTCCTGCGCTACCGGCATCGGGGTCGTCAACATCGACAACGGTTTCGGCGCCGCAGAACTGGCTTGCCGCATCAACGATCCGGGGTGGGCAGAGTAGGATAGAATAAAATCTCGGGAGTGACCCCGGAAGGCTTGGACGGCAGCATACCGTGAACCTGGTCAGGATCGGAAGATAGCAGCCATAAGCAGTCCCTGCTGAGCGTCCAAGCCTACCGGGACCACTTCGAGATCAAGGAACAAGGGAGTCCTGTGGCACACACGTCGTTTTATCGCACCTATCGTCCGACGACCTTCGCCGATATGGTCGGCCAGAAACACATCGAGCGGACGCTGAAGAACGCGGTCGCCACTGACCAGGTCGCCCATGCCTACCTCTTCAGCGGTCCGCGGGGGACCGGCAAGACCACGACGGCGCGCATCCTGGCAGCGGCGCTGCTCTGCGAGCACGTCCAGGCCGGCGAGCCCGACGGCGACTGTGAACAATGCCGGGAGGTCGCCTCTGGCAAGCATCCTGACGTTATGGAACTCGATGCGGCCAGCCGTACCGGTGTCGACAACGTCCGCGACGAGATCATCGCGCGCGTGCAGTTCGCGCCCGTCCGTGGTCGCTCGAAGATCTATATCATCGATGAGGTCCATATGCTCTCGACCGGCGCCTTCAATGCCTTTCTCAAGACGCTTGAAGAGCCGCCTGCGCATGTGGTCTTCATCCTCTGTACGACCGACCCTCAGAAGGTCCCCGAGACGATCCGCAGCCGCTGTCAGCAGTTCGAGTTCCGGCCCTACACGGTCGAGGAGCTCACAGAAGAGCTGCAGCGCATCGGCGCCGCTGAGGACATCAAGGCGGAGCCAGCGGCCCTGGCGCTGATAGCGGCGCATGCGCGCGGCGGCATGCGCGATGCGATCACGACCTACGAGCAGCTGGCGGCTTTCACGGGAAACGACATCACGGTCACCGCCGTCGAGTCCACGCTCGGCGGCGCTGACGCAGCAAGCCTGGCGCAGCTGGTGGGCATCGTGGCGACGGCTGACACGGCCGCGAGCTTCGTCTGGGTCGCAGACCAGGTCAGCAAGGGAGCCGACCTTCCGGAGGTCATCGGCGCGCTGATCGGCTATGTGCGCGACCTCTACGTGCTGACGGTGATCGGTGCGAAGTCCGGCGTCATCGACCGGAGCGTTGACGAGATCACCCGCATGACCGGGCTGCTGAAGCAGTTGAGTGGCCCGGAGCAGATCGCGCGGATGCTCGACCTGTTGGGGGAGCTTGCCGTCGAGTTACGCTGGGCCAACGAGCCGCGCACCCTGATCGAGCTGGCGTTCGTGCGCATGACACGTCCCGAAAGCGACCTGACCCTGGACGCGCTCGCCCAGCGCATCGAAGCGCTGGAAGCACAAGGGGAAGGCGAGGAGGTCGCTCGACCCGTCGAACGAGCTCCCTCGCCAAAATGCGACACGGTCCCTGGCCCCCTGTCGCCCCCCCTGTCGCCACAACGATCGATGCCTGATCAGGGGGCAGAGGGGGTCGCTCGCGTACGCGAACGAGCCCCCTCTGACCCCCCCCTGACTTCTGCGGCGCCTGCTCCCTCGACTGACGCGGGACGCCTCTGGCGGGAGGTTCTGGCGCAGATCAAGCAGGCCGCGCGCAGCCGTTATGCGCTCTTCGCCGATGCGGAGCTTGAGGCGGACCCTGAGGGGGGCTATGTCCTGAGCTTTCCCGCAGAGTCCTCCTTCGCGATGAAAGCGGCCAAAGAAGCTGACAACGTCACGCTTCTGCGTGAGGCCTTCAAGATGGTCGGCGCGCAGGTCAGCACACCACGCTTCGTGTTGCGCGCAGGTCCGCAGCTGCCGGGCATGCCCGCACCTGAGGTGAGCATCGACGACATCGAGCAGGAGGAGCCTGCCCCGGCGCCGTCACCGACGCCAGTACCGGCGCCAGCCCCGGAGCCCGAGCCCCTGGCGGCCCCCTCGCTGCAGGCCACTCCTCCGATGCCCGCCGCAACGACCGGCCCCGCCAAGGATGCCAGCGCGATCTTCGCAGACCTGGGCGCCCTGCCGCTCACGGGAGCAGCGCCCGCCCC
>WQUG01000039.1 GCA_009785855.1 Actinomycetes bacterium | reverse complement strand
TTCGATAACCGCGACCATAACCGGCCAGGAGAACGCTTCTGGCCGGTTTTTTGTCGTTTCAGGTATAACTGAAACTTTTCCTAAAATCGCAGATACTTTCAGTTATAACTGAAACATCTATTGA
This sequence comes from Actinomycetes bacterium, assembly GCA_009785855.1. Classification (GTDB taxonomy): domain Bacteria; phylum Actinomycetota; class Coriobacteriia; order WRKU01; family WQUG01; genus WQUG01. The sequence goes on along the minus strand of WQUG01000039.1, from coordinate 13,181 downwards.
AATGCCGAGATCTTTCAGTTACGATTGATACAGGTGGACTATTACGATTGAAGGTGGTTATCGCCATGATCACAAGAGAAACCTATATGAAAAAGATCCGGGGTTTCCTGGACCAACCTGAGTTAGTGAAGATCATGACAGGGCTGCGCAGAAGTGGAAAATCTGTCATGCTCGAACTTATCAAGGCGGAATTGCTTACGCGCGGCATCTCGAAGGACCAGTTCCTCTCCTATAACTTCGAGGACCTGAGCCTGCGACGCCTGAAGGACCCGGAGGTGCTTCACGACCACATCAAAGCGAAACTGGACTCCCTGCCAGGACGAGCTTATCTGTTCCTCGACGAGCTTCAGGAAGTAACTGACTGGGAAAGCTGCGTCAACTCTCTGCGCGTCAACTCTGATGTCGATATCTACATCACGGGTTCGAACGCGAAGATGCTGGCAGGGGAATATGCGACGCGCCTGTCCGGCAGATACATCGAGGTCAAGATCTACCCCTTCTCGTTCGCTGAATTCTGTCAAGCCACCAGAGAGATCACCCCCGCCCTCTCCGGCCAGGAGCTCTTCACGCGCTATCAGAAACAAGGCGGGATGCCTTTTCTGACAACACTTGAGCTGACAGAAGCAGAGGCGAAACGGTATTTGCAAGACCTCTATGCCTCGGTTGTTATCAAAGACATCATGAAACGGAACAAGTTCAGAGACGTCGACCTGCTGGAGCGGATCATCACCTACGTCATGGCCAATATCAGTAAGACCTTTTCCGCGAACAGCATATCTGATTTCTTTAAGAGTGAGCGCCGGACCGCTGCGCCAGAGACCATCCTGAATTATCTCAAAGGCTGCGAGAACGCCTACCTGTTCGAGAAGATCCGTCGTCTGGATGTGCCCGGCAAAAAGATGCTACAGCTTAACGAAAAATACTACGTGACTGACCACGGACTGCGCGAAGCAGTGTATGGCTACAACGAACGTGATATCGAACTTGTCCTGGAGAACATGGTCTGCCTGGAGCTCCTGCGAAGAGACTACCAGGTATCGGTCGGACGCGTCGGTGACAAAGAGATCGACTTCGTTGCCGTGCGTGGAGAAGAGCGCCTCTACGTCCAGGTCTGCTACCTGCTGGCTGAGGAGACGACCATACAACGGGAGTTCGGCGTCCTGCGCGACATCCCCGACAACTTCCCGAAGTATGTCGTCTCTCTGGATGAAGTCGATATGAGCCGTGACGGCATCCGACACGATCACATCCGCGACTTCCTGCTGGCAGAGGATTATTAGGGGTAAGATAAACGGCCAGCCGGTGGCTCGATGTCGCCGGCTGGCCGCTCTCAATCAAAAAAATGAACGCGCCTCGAGTTGTACTAGTTGCCGCCCAGCCCGTTCTGAAGCAGATCCCGTAGCTCCTGGGGAGTATAACCCGAGTGGGGGTCGGTCGAGCTGCCGCCCGTGCTCCCCTGCTGTTGCTGCTGTTGCTGGGTATTGTCTGCGGCAAGCTTCGCTGTGGTCGTATGCTTGCTCGTTCCCCGATAGTAGGTGATCTTGATCTCGGCGCCGACCTTGGACGCCCTCACCGCCTTGAACACGTCATCTGAGCTCGTGATCTTCGTGCCATCGATCTCAGTGATGATGTCGTTGGCCTTGAGCCCTGCGGCGGCGGCAGGTGAGCCGCTGCTGACGGCGATGATGAAGGCGCCTTCTTTGACCGGCATGTTGTAGGCCGCGGCGACGTCGCTGGTGATCGTCTGGGTGCTGACGCCGAGGAAGGGATGAACGACCTTGCCGGTGGTCATGAGCTGGTTGGCGATGTCGATGGCCGTGTCGATCGGGATGGCGAAACCGACGCCGGCAGAGCTGCCGGAAGTCGAGTTGATGAGCGCGTTGATCCCGATGAGGTGGGCGTTCTGGTCGACGAGCGCTCCGCCGGAGTTGCCCGGATTGATCGCGGCATCGGTCTGGATCAGATTCGTATAGGCGGTCACATAGGTGTTGGTCGCCATCAGGTCACTGCGGCCGAGTCCCGAGATGATGCCCGTGCTGACGGACTTCTCAAGTCCGAAGGGACAGCCGATCGCCATGACGTACTGGCCGACCCGCAGATCGTTCGAGGTCCCGATCTGGATCGCCGGCAGGTCCTTCGCATCGATCTTGAGTACGGCGATGTCGGTGCCGGGGTCCGCTCCGACGACCTTGGCGGTGTAGTTCTTGCCGCCCGCGTTGACCTCGATCTTCGTCCCGCCAGAGATGACGTGATTGTTCGTGATGATGTAACCGTCCGATTTGATGATGACACCAGAACCGCTGTCCTGCTGGGTCAAGGATCCGCTGCCCTGCCCCGTAAAGGGGTTACCTTGCGCCGGCGCGCTGACCGAGATGCTCACGACCGAGGGCAGAGCCTTCTGCGCCACGACCTCGGAAAGACTCGTCGACTCACCTTTGACCTTGATCGTCGTGCCGCCCTGTGTGGGCGTGATCGGCGCAGATGAGAAGATGGTACGGGTATCGGAGCGCTTGGTCACGAGCAGAGTGAGGCCGGCAGCGGCGAAGGCGCCGATGAGCGCCGCGATGACCGCTGTGACCAGCACGAGCGCCCATATCTTCGGGCCGGAAGCGGGCTTCTTCGGCGCCGGTGCTGGCGCCGGGGCAGGGGCGGCAGGGGCTGGCGCCAGTGTCGGGGTCGGTGCCACTTGTGGGGCCGACCCCGGCGATGGTGCCGAGGCCGGGGTGGCAGGGGCTGGCGCCGGCATCGGTGACGGTGTCGCCTGCGAGGCCGGCATCGGTGACGGCGCCGGGGCAACAGCAGGGATCGGCGTCGCTATTGGCAGCGGCTCAGGCGCCTGAGGCCCCTGATCCGGTCCTTGTTCGTTCGGACGAGTATCCATACGTGAGATCCTTTCTTGGTCGACCTCTCCTGTAAGTATCTGATTCCACGATACTCCCCGTGGCGGAGTTACACAGGAGGGTTCACAGTTTACCCATGTCGCCTTAAGAAACAGCACACAATCAAAGGAACCAGGGGACCAGGGGGACAGGCACCGTGGTCGACCGTTTTATCTTGCAGGTCTGAGGGCGAGGGGGCTCGTTCGCGTACGCGAGCAAGCCCCCTCACCACCAAAGCTAAAGTGGGACCATGGTGCCTGTCCCCCTGGTCCCTGTCCCCCTGGCCCCTTTTGTCAGCTAGTAGCGAGCGGAGATGATCCAGGCCATGATCAGGCCCGAGGCGAGACCGCCGCCGAACGTCAGCAGGGCGCATAAAAGCACTGCGAGCTCAGCGCCCAGGGAGGCGCGGGGCTTCTCCGGCTCTTCACCCGCAGGCGCGTCGAAGAACGCCGCCTTGATCAGGCGCAGGTAATAGAAGGCCGAGACCACGCTGAAGACCACCATGATGATCACGAAGGGCAGGAGCTTACTCGCTACGCCGCTCAGGAAGATGAAGAACTTCCCGAAAAAGCCCATCAGGGGTGGCACACCGACCAATGACAGGGCACTGACCGCCAGCGCGCCCGCCGCGACCGGACGGCGCTTCGAGAGCCCCGCCAGATCAGAGACCTTGCTTCCCTCGCTGGCGCAGATCAGGAGTATCCCCATCGTCGGCAGCGCGTAGGCGACCGTGAAGAACAGCGCGAAGTACAGGCTCTCACCGGCAACAACTGTTCCGGCCGCCCCAAGCGCCACGAGCACATAGCCCATGTTCACCACGCCCGAGTAGGCCATCATCCGCCGGACATCGGTCTGCGTCAGCGCGCCAAGGCTCCCGATGAGCATGCTGAGCACAGCGGCGATCAGCAGGGCCCACTTGAGCAGGTCCGCCTGCCCCTGCAGCATCGCGATCAGACGGACGAGCACGAAGCTCGCCGCGACCTTCGGCACCGTCGCCGCAAAGGCGACCGACCAGGGCTGGGCGCCCTCGTAAGCATCCGGCGCCCAGAAATGGAAGGGGGCGACGCTCATTTTGGCCAGGATCCCGACGAACATGAAGATCAGGACCACGGCCGCCAGCGGTTCGGCGGGCAGGTTCAAGAGCCCCGCATAGCTCGTGGTGCCGACAAGTCCAAAGGCGAAGCTTGCCCCGTAGAACAGGAAGAGCGAGGTCAACATCGAGAGCAGGAAGTACTTGAGCGCGCCTTCCAGACCGCGCTTGCGCCGGCGACGATAGCCGATCAGTACGTAGATCGGCATCGCTGAGAGTTCGAGCGAGAGCAGCAGGATGATCAGATCAGCTGCCTGGATCGCCAGCAGCGCGCCCGTCAGCGACAGACAGACCAGCGCGACCGCCTCGGCCGTCCTCCCCTTACCATCCGTCGCCGTCCAGATGAGCCAGATCAACGCCAGCGCACAGAGGGCGACGCCCCCGAAGCGCGTGTCGGTCGTTGCGAGCAGTTTGGCGCCGAAGAGCGCCGTACCTGCAGCCGTGAAGGCGGTGATCAGCCCGGCAACAGTCACCAGGACGGCTGCGACGATCGAGGCCCCCCGGTCGCGCCCGGGCAGATGGGTCGCGAAGAGCGCCCAGAACGCCGCCAGTATCAGCAGCGCCTCCGGGAAGAGCAGGGCGTAGCCCTTGAAAAGCAGCGGTACGACGGTGTGGAACTGGACCATGCGCTAAGCCCCCACTGCCTTCTGGAGCATCACGGCGATCGGGTTCGCATACTGCAGCAGGATCACCCAGAACACACCGATGGCGACCACGCAGACCGCCAGCGGCAGGACCGTGGTCATCTCACGCGCGGTGATATCGGGCTGTCCTTCGATCGCCGGCGAGGGCGTCCCGAAGATGAAGCGCTGCATGAGCCAGAGCATGTAGGCGCCCCCGAGCAGGATCCCGACACCGGCCAGGATCACGAGGATGTGCGGCAGGTTCTTCGAGCTCCAGGTCCCCACCAGCGTCAGGAACTCGCCCACGAAACCGGAGAGCAGGGGCACCCCCATCGCCGCGAAACTCGCGAAGCTGAAGGCGGCCGCATAGCGCGGCATCACCGCGGCCACGCCGCTGAGTTTGGCGATCTCGCGGGTGTGGGTGCGCTCGTAGACATGGCCGACCAGAAGGAACAGCATGCCGGCGATAAGCCCGTGGCTGATCGAGACGGCCATCGCGCCGTTGAAGCCGGCAGCGGTCCCGGCTGCGATGCCGAGCATCGCAAAGCCCATGTGCGAGACCGAACTGTAGGCGACGAGCTTCTTGATGTCAGTCTGCGCAAAGGCGACGATCGCCCCGTAGATGATCGAGACGGTAGCCAGGATGCCGATGATCAGCTGCCAGTGGACGAAGGCCTGCGGCAGGATCGGCACCGCGATGCGCAGGAAGCCGTAGAGTCCCATCTTCAGCATGATGCCGGCAAGCAGCACCGAGGCCGCCGTCGGCGCCTGCACGTGGGCATCCGGCAGCCAGGTATGGAAGGGCCAGACGGGGACCTTGACCGCGAAGCCCAGGGCAAAGGCTGCGAAGATCCACCAGGCCGGCGTTCCGAAGGCTCCCCCACCCAGACTCGCGGCTGCATGGCGCAGTACGATCATGTCGAAGCTGCCCGTCGCAAGATAGAGCGCGACGATACCGACCAGCATGAACACCGAGCCCAGGAAGGTGTAGAGGAAGAACTTGATCGCGGCGTAATGGCGCCGCTCGCCTCCCCACTCCGATATCAGGAAGTACATCGGGATCAGAACGATCTCCCAGAAGAGGTAGAAGAGCACGAGATCGAGCGCGGTGAACACGCCCGAGAGCCCCACCGAGAGCAGGAGCATCATGGCGAAGTACAGCTTGGGCTTGTGGGTGATCTTCCAGCTGGCGAGTATCGCGACCACGAAGAGCAGGGTCGAGAGGCCGAGCAGCGGCAGAGAGAGCCCGTCGAGTCCCTGATGATAGAAGATGTTGAGCTGCGGGATCCAGGGGAGTCGCGTGACGAACTGCATCGCATCGCTGCCGCGCTTGAACTGGGTGAACAGGTAGACGACCGAAGCGAAGTCGACGACGCTCAAGGTCAGCGCGATCCACTTGGACGCACTCTCCAGCTTCTTGGGCAAGAGCGCGATGAGCACAACGCCGATGAGCGGGACGAAGATGGTGAAACTGAGCACTACATTGCCCCCTTCAGGATCAGGACAGCGAACAGGACGATGATGAGCAGGATGACAGCTCCGACAGTGAAGCGTTGATAGGCCCGGACATGTCCGGTCTCGACCTTGCGCGTGAGCGTGCTTGCGTGGCGAACGGTCGCAGCAAGCGTGTTGACGGCGCCGTCGATCCCGTGAGCGTCCGCGCGCCAGGCGAACGCCGTCAGACGGCGATAGCTTGTGGCGGCCGCGTTGACCACCCCATCGATGACCGTCCGGTCCAGGCTCCAGAACAGGTTCGAGAGCCCGAAGTAGGGACCTACGATGACCTTCTCATAGAACGCATCGGTGTAGAGCCGCGCGTCGAGCGCCTTCATGAGACGCGGGCTGCGGGCAGCGAACCAATCGTTGTCGATGTGACGCAGGTACAGGAAGAACCCGGCCGCTGCTCCGACGATCATGACCCCGGTCGAGATCGTCGCCATCGGGATCGTCGGCATCTCGACATGGACGTCCAGATAACCCAGCCAGCTCTTCGCGGTGAAACCGAGCAGCAGCGTGAAGACCGCGAGCAGACCCGTCGGGATGATCTCGAGCAGGGCGCCCTCATGAGCCTCGGTGTTGTGGGCATCCCCGAAGAACACCGTCAGCCAGGTCTTGGCCACATAGAGCGCCGTGAGCGCGGCCATGAGCAGCCCGAGCGCGAAGACCACCGGTTGATGGGCGACCAGGAAGCTCTCGAAGATGGCGTCCTTGCTGAAGAAGCCCGAGAGCGGCACGACGCCGGCAAGAGAGAGTGCGCCCACGGTGAAGATGAGCGAGATGATCGGCATACGCCGGACCAGGCCCCCCATCTTGCGGATGTCCTGGGTGCCGGTCGCGTGGATGATCGAGCCTGCTGCCAGAAAGAGCAGCGACTTGAAGAAGGCATGAGTGATCAGGTGGAAGATCGCAGCGTCGATGGACCCGATGCCCAGCGCCGCGAACATGAGGCCCAGCTGCGAGATGGTCGAGAAGGCCAGGATGCGCTTGATGTCGGTCTGGAAGACCGCGAGCAGCGCCCCGAAGATCGCCGTGATGATGCCGACCCAGAGCGCGATATGCAGGACCAGCGCAGACTGCGCCAGCACCGGCATCATGCGCGCCAGAACGAAGATCCCGGCAGCGACCATGGTCGCCGCGTGGATGATGGCCGAGGCCGGCGTGGGGCCTGCCATCGCGTCCGGCAACCAGACTGACAGCGGCAGCTGCGCGGATTTACCCGCAGCGGCCCAGAGCAGACAGATGCCGACCGTCACCACCGAGGCCGCAGGCCAGGACGGCGCCGTGCGCAGGATGGTCGAGAGCTCGAAGGACCCGCAGGCGCCGTAGATCACGGCCAGAGCGATGAAGAAGCCGACGTCGCCGGCGCGGGTGACCAGGAAGGCCTTGATCGAGGCCCGCCGCGGCTCCTCTTTCGTGTACCAGAAGCCGATGAGCAGGTACGAGCAGACGCCCATGAGCTCCCAGGCGGCGAACATGAGCAGGAGGTTTCCGGAGGCGACCAGCGCGAGCATCGCCGCCGTGAAGAGCAGAAGCACGCAGAAGTACCAGCCCCGGCGCTCGTCGTCTTTCATATAGAAGAGCGAGTATATCTGGACGCAGAGCCCCACGATCGAGACCATCGCAAGCATCAGGATCGCAAGCGAATCGATCTTGAACGAGATCAGCAACTGGGTCGAGCCCATGCGGGCGAGCGCCCAGCTGTAGGTCAGGAAGGGATGGGAGACCTCGCCTCCCGGATAGTAGTGGAGGAAGCCCATGACAGCGACGACCGCCGAGACCCCGACCAGCACCGGACCGAGGTAGACCAGACGGTTGCGCCAGACGCGCGGCAGGAAGGCCAGGGCCAGGAAACCGAGGGCCGGGAAGGCGGGTATGAAGAACAGCCAGGTCATCACGTCAGCCCTTCAACTCGTCGACTTCATCGACCTCGCTCGTATGGCTGCGCCGATACAGAGCGATCGTCAGGGCAAGACCAAGGCCGACCTCGGCCGCCGAGATCACCATCAGAAAGACCGTGAAGAACCAGCTATCCAGAGGATGAGGGCTCACGAAACGCCCGAGCGTGATCAGGTTGATCGTGACGGCCATGCTCATCATCTCAAGTGACATCAGGATGCCGATCGCCGACTTGCGCGCCAAAGCGCCGTAAAGCCCGACGCAGAAGAGCGCCACTGCAAGCAGGATGACCGCGCTGAAGTTCACCGTCAGCTGCATCAGTCATCACGCTCCTTCGTCCACCAGACTGCGGCGATCAGCGCCACCGTCAGAAGCAGCGAGGCTATCTCGAAGCCGAGCGCCCAGCCCGAGGTCGAGAACATCTGAAGCCCGAAGTCTACGAGGGACGTCGAGGCCGCGCCCGGACGGGCGACCAGCGTGGGACTCTTGACCACGCTGAAGGCCAGGGCGGCGAACAGCAAGAGGGCAGCCGCCAGCGCGAAGTACGAGTACGAGTCAGGGCGCTCGTCATCACGCGGGTCGCGACGGGTGAGCATGATCGTGAAGATGACGAGCATACCGACCGCGCCCACATACACCAGCAGCTGCAGGATCGCGACGTATTCTGCGGAGAGGAAGTAGATCAGCCCCGCGACCACGACCGATACCTCGAGCAGCCAGTAGGCCGCATGCATGACGTTGCGGACCGTGACCACAGAAAAGGCCCCGAGGATCAGCGCGGCGCCGAGCACGACGAAGGCGATCGTGTTAAGCATCGCTGGCCTCCTTCTTGCGAGGACCTGCTGCCTCGACCTCGACCAGGAGCTCGATACGTTTGAGCTCCGGCTCGCGATGGGCGAGCTCGTAATCATGTCCCATGCGGATAGCGCCGAAGGGGCAGGCCTCGACGCACAGACCACACATCATGCAGGTCGCGCGTTCGTAGGCCCAGGAGTGGATGATCTTGGTCTTATCCTCACGGGTCTCGAGGTCGATCTCGATACAGAAGTCCGGGCAGGTCTGCTCGCAGATCCTGCAAGCGGTGCACTTGGTCGTACCGTCCTCAGCGAAGACCTGCTCGACCGCCCAGCGGGAACGCTCGGGTTGCTCATAGCGCTGTTTGGGGTACTGGATGACGACGTTGGGGCGCCGCAGGTTGCGCAAAGCGATGCGCGCTGCGCGCAGCAGGCCTCCTGGCCAACGCGAGAGTTTGGGGGCAGGCTTGGTCATCAGGCCCCGCCTCTGAGCATCGCGATGACCTTGAGCGCCGCCGCGAAGACCATGATCCAGACGACCGACAGCGGCAGAAGTCGCTTCCAGCCGACGTTCATATAGTGATCGACCCGGTAGCGGCTGTAGGTACCGCGTACCATCATGAAGAGGAAGATCAGGATATAGCACTTGGCCACGAAGACCAGGACCGCGAAGGGCCCCAGCGCCGTCGCCGAGATCCCCGGCAGCGTCCAGCCCCCCAGGAACAGGGTGACGGCGAGCGCCGCCATGACGAAGTTCTCCGCGAACTCCGCCAGATACATGAAGCCGAAGCGCATCGCGGAGTACTCGGTGGCGAAACCGGCCACGAGCTCCTGGTCGGCCTCGATCATGTCGAAGGGCGCCTGTCCCATCTCCATCTGCGCACAGATGAGGAATACTATGAACGAGGGCAGGCAGGGGATCACATACCAGATCGAGGTCGACTGCGCGTGTACGATCGCCTGCAGGTTGACGCTGCCCGCAAGCATGACCGGAGGCAGGGCGGCGAGCAGGAGCGGGATCTCGTAGGTGATCATCCCCCCGACCGCGCGCACTGCTCCGATGGTCGCGTACTTCGAGCGTGAAGCCCAGCCGGCGGCGAATATCCCCAGCGGCGGGATCGACAGGAAGGCGAGCATCATGAGCAGCGAAAGATCGGGGTTGGCCGCGACCAGCTTGTCCGAGAACGGGATGAAGGCGAAGCTCATGAACGAGGGCACGAACACGATGAAAGGCGCGACGATATAGAGCCACCGGTCCGAACGGTTGGGATGACGGTCCTCTTTGACGAGCAGCTTGACGATGTCCGCGATGAGCTGCGCCAATCCCGCCGGACCGAGCTCGGTCGGCCCCAGACGCAAGTGCGCATGGCCTAAGACCTTACGCAGCATGTAGATGGCCATCGCTCCGTTGAGGAGCATGACCAACAGTATCAGGAGCGCGCGCAGCAGGGCGACCAGCCAGACGTTCATCGATCGACCTCCCCGAAACAGAAGTCGAAGGAGCCCAGATTAACGATCGCATCGGCCAGGAAATGCCCCGGAAGCGTCAGATCGGAGATCATGAGCGAGAAGAGCGTCGGCGGCCGGTAGCGCATGCGATACGGCTTGTCGCTCCCATCACTGTAGATATGGGCCTCCATCTCGCCACGCACCGCCTCGACCGGAACGGCGGCCTCGCCTTCCGGCACCCGCAACACGCGGGGCATCTTAGCCATGAAGTCACCTTCCGGCATGCCATCAAGACACTGCCGGATCATGCGCAGCGACTGGCGCTGCTCGTCGAAGCGGCAGAGCATGCGTGACCAGATGTCTCCCTCATCTGCCGTCATGACCTCGAAGTCCATCTTGTCGTAGGCGGCGTAAGGCCGGTCGCGACGCAGGTCCCAGTCGATGCCGGAGGCACGCGCGACGAAACCGGTCGCGCCCAGAGAGAGTGCGTCCTCTTTCGTCACGACCCCGACCCCCCGGGTACGCTGCTGGAAGATCTCAGAGGCCATGAAGGCCTCGAAGTGCTCGTCCAGACGACTGTCCGCGTCCTTCAACATATCCTCGATGAGCGCCACCGCGCGCGGCGTGATGTCGGCAACGACCCCGCCAGGGCGGACATAGTTGAACATCAGACGCTGACCGGTGACCTCCTCGAGCACCTCCTGCCAGCGCTCGCGATCATATAAGCAGAAGAGGAAGATCCCCATCGCGCCCGAGTCAAGCCCGCAGGGACCGATCCAGAGATAGTTGCTGGCCAGACGGTTGATCTCTGCCATGAGGACCCGGATCCAGCTCGCGCGCTGGGGCACCTCGATCTCCGCGAGTTTCTCGACAGAGAGCGCCACGGCCATCTCCGTGTTGATGCCGCCGACGTAGTCGCCCCGGTCCACGAGGGTCCCGAGTTGGTTGTAGCGGCGACTTTCCGCCAGCTTCTCGATGCCGCGATGCAGGTTGCCCACGTGCGCCTCGCTTGAGATGATCGTCTCGCCGTCCATCTCGAGCACCATGTTGAGCACCCCGTGCGTCGAGGGATGCTGCGGTCCCATCTGCAGCAGGTAGTGATCGGTCGCCAGCGCGTCGGGATCGTCGGGAACACGCCGGATGTTGCGAGGCACGAGCGGACCTTCCGGCGGCTCCGGCGAGATCCAGCCCGCAAAGAGGTAGTTCTGCAAGGGATCGTCGGGATCCTCCGGCGGCACGATGCCGCGGTCCATGAAGTCGTTGTAGAGTTGCAGGGAAAGATCGTCCTTGGGCAGCTCTGCAACGCGGGACTCTTCAGCGCTGCGTATCGGTACCGACTTGAGCAGCATCGGCGGGACCCCGTCGGTCAAGAGCAGGTGTTTGGGATTGGGATGCCCGGTGAGACTGAGGCCGAACATCTCGGCGGCCTCGCGCTCGGGCAGCAGGGCCGAAAGATAAAGTCCCGTCACCGAAGGCAGGACGCCGCCCGCCTCAAGGTCGGTCTTGACGAAGAGATCGAAGTCGCGCTCGAGACTGCGCAGGCGATAGGTCACTTCGATGACGCCGCGCTTCTCAAGAAGATCGGCGCCGAACAGATCGATGAGCTGCGCGAAGCCGAGGTCGCTGTCCTTGAGCGCCGCAAGCGTGGCGACGAGCGCGTCCACATCGACGCGCAAAACGAGCCCGAGGCAGCTCTCCTCAGCCAGAGAGAGCGCTGCGATGGACGCACTCTGAAGGACCGCTGTTATCTCATGGTCACGTATCAAGGCGGGCCTTCGCATCGTCGTTGATCTTCTTGCGCAACTGCAAGAACCCGTACTGGACCGACTCCGGGCGAGGCGGGCAGCCGGGGATGTAGACGTCGACGGGGATGATCTGGTCGACCCCGTTGACGATGTTGGGATACTCGCGGAAGGGTCCACCCCCGTTCGCGCAGGCCCCCATGCTGAGCACGTAGCGCGGTTCGGGCATCTGCTCATAGAGACGCTTGACGATGACGGCCATCTTGCGGTTGACCGTACCTGCCACGATCATGACGTCAGAGTGACGCGGGACACCGCGGAAGAAGACGCCGTGGCGGTCGAGATCCCAGCGCGGACCGGCCGCCGCGATCAGGCCCTCCAGCGAGCAGCAGGCGATGCCGAAGGCCATGTACCACAGGCTGCGTCCCCGCGCCCAGTCGAAGAGCTGCTCGCTCTTCAGGAAGATGATCGAGTTCTCGCCGAAGACCTGATCTAGTGCCATGCGAGCGCTTTCTCTTTCCAGGCGTAGAGCAGCCCGGCGAGCAGGATGGCGACGAAGATGAGCATCTCGACGAAGAAGAACCAGCCCGTCGCTGCCTTCCCAAAGGCCACGGCCCAGGGATAGAGGAAGGCGGTCTCGATGTCGAAGATGACGTAGAGGATGGCGTAGACGAAGAAGCCGCTGCGATAGCGGATCCAGGGAAGACCGAGGGGCTCCATGCCGCACTCGAAGGTCAGGCCCTTGCCCTCGGTCGGCTTCGAGGGAGACAGGAGCCAGGAAAGCGAGAGAGCGAAGAGCATGAACACGATGCCGAAGACAAGAAAGACCGCAAGGATGATCTGCTGTTCCAAAACCCCCCTACCTACCTTTCTACTCAGCGTCCGGTAATTGAAGTTTAACATTATAGAGCATGTGAAGACCACAGAAAAGACCTATTTTGATCACCGGCTATGCTACAATCGTTTTTGCGCCAACGTGGCTCAGTTGGTAGAGCAGCGCACTCGTAATGCGCAGGTCGCCGGTTCGAGTCCGGCCGTTGGCTCCAGCGCGAAAGCCAGGCCAGCTCCCGGAGCTGGCCTGTTCTCTGACATGATCAATGTATTCAGGACATATCGCACTTCGATCGTCGGATCGCTCTTCGGAGCCTTCCTGATCGCGCTGGCGGTCCAGACCATCTTCATCCCCTACAACCTCATCAGCGGAGGCG
>WQUG01000038.1 GCA_009785855.1 Actinomycetes bacterium | reverse complement strand
GATCGGGAGCTGCCTGCGGGTGGCTGAGAGGCGCGGGCGCACCGCGCGACCGAAACGACGGCGCCGGTAATGCGGGGCCTGCATGGGAGCACTCCCTCGTCGTTTCCCCGAAGAGAAAGGAGAAACGATGAGCACATCAGGCAACTCTTCACGGATCCATATGATCGCGGTAGCGGGACTCTGCATCGCGCTGTTCGCGGTCCTGGACTACTTCAAGATCCGTCTGCCCTACAACATAGCCGGCGGGACGATATCGCTGTCGATGACAGCGATCGTGCTCTTCGCCCTGCTCTACGGGCCGGGCTGGGGGATGGTGACCGGGGCGCTCTGCGGGCTGATCGACCTCATGCTCGAACCCTATATCGTCGCCCCGTTCCAGGTGGTACTTGACTATCCGCTTGCCTTCGCCTGTGTGGGCCTGGCGGGACTCCTCGCGCCGCTTGCCTGGCGCCTGATCGCCCGGGGAAAGAGGATCCTGGTCGCGGGAGTGGCGCTTGCCGCGGCGCTTGCCGGCGCCCTCTTCCGGCTGGTCCCGCACTTCATCTCGGGGGTCGCCTTCTTCGCGAGCAACGCGCCGGCAGGTCAGAACGTCGCTCTCTATTCGCTGGTCTACAATCTCAGTTACCTGATCCCGGCAGCCGTCGCCTGCGGGCTGATACTCGCGCTGGTCGCGCCGGTCATCTTGCCGCTGGTCCGTGGTGAGCGCGTCCATGGCTAGCGCTCTGGTCGTCTGCCTGCTTGCCACCGGCGCCGATCAGGCAGATCCCGCCGCCTTCGACCTGCGCCTCGCGGTCGACGGGGGGCTGGCGTGGTTTCGCGCGCAGGACACCGCCCCCGACCTGCTGGTCGGCGACGGGGACTCGGTCGCGCCCGGCGATCTGGACTGGGCGCGCTCGGCGGGCACAGAGGTCCAGCTGGTATCGGCGGACAAGGACTACACGGACTTCGACCTGGCGCTTCAGGTCTGCGAGCAGCGCGGGGTCGGCGAGGTCACGGTCATCGGCGCCCTGGGAGGGCGGCTCGACCAGGAGCTCGGCATGCTCGGCGCCTTGCTGCGCCATCAGGCCCTGCGGGTGACGGTGCGCAGCGCGACGCAGTTCGCCACCGCGCTCTTCGCAGGGCAGCGCTACCTGTGCGAGGAGCCCGTACTGAGCTTCGGGCTGGTCGCGGCAGAGGCCGCGATCGTAAGTGTCAGCGGCGCGCGCTGGCCGCTGGACTCGGCGCGACTGGAGCCCTTGAGCACCGTCGGGGTAAGCAACGAGCCTCTGACCGGCGAGGCTCCCGAGGTCAGCGTCGTGTCCGGCGCGGCCTTCTTCATCGGGCAGCGCGCATGAAAAACGCCCGGCTCCAGGCCGGGCGTCGCATCACGTCTGGGCGCACTCTCAGTTGACCCGCTCGACCTTGTCGGCCTTCAGGCACTTCGTACAGACGTTGATCTTCTGCACCTTACCCTCATGACGGGCGGTGACCTTCTGGATATTGGGCTTGAAGGTCCGGTTCGTGACCCGATGCGAGTGGCTGATGTTGCGCCCCGCAGTGGGGTGCTTGCCGCATAGCGCGCATACTTGTGACATGGTGGGACTCCTCAGTGCTTCATCGGATTCGTTTCGCGACTTTCCATGCTAACACAGGCCCTTCGGGCTGACAAGCGTTCGACGACCGTCCGCTACCTGATATAATAACTGTTCGTATCCTTGTCCGTGTGCAAGCTGAGGAAAGAGAGCGGAACATGGCAGACAATATCCCTGGTGTGATACAGATATCCAACGATGTCCTGGCAGATCTTGCAGGCTACTGTGCCCTGGAGGTCTATGGAGTCGTCGGCATGGCGGCGCCGACGCTGGCCGAGGGGGTCGCGCAGCTCCTGCCGGCAGCGAAGTTGCGACGCGGGGTCCGCATCACGATGACCCCGCCGGAAGACGACTGTGAAGGCTGTGTCGACATCGACCTCTACATCGTCATCGAATACGGGACCAACCTCACTGAGGTGAGCAAGAACCTGGCCCGTCGCGTGCGCTACATACTTGAGACCCAGACCTCGGTCAAGGTCGGACGCGTCGACGTCCACATCCTTGATGTGAAGGTGCGGTGAGTCCCGCCATGACCGTTCAGGTTAGTCCGCGGGAGGTCATCGCAGGCGCATCTGCCGTGCTGAGATCCCGCCATGAAGAAGTCAACAAGCTCAACGTCTTCCCGGTCCCCGACGGCGACACCGGGACGAACATGAGCCTGACGCTCGAGTCGGTGGCCGGCGAGGTCCTGAGTCTGCCCTCCGATGTCTCGCTTGAAGAGGTCACCAGGGCCGCCACCCACGGTTCGCTCATGGGGGCGCGGGGCAACTCGGGCGTCATCCTGTCCCAGATCATCCGCGGTGTCTGCGAGGGCATCATGGACTCCGCGGACGCACCGCCGACCGAGCGCCTGGCGGTCTCGCTTGAACACGCCCGGACCGTGGCCTATCAGGCGGTGCGCAAGCCGGTCGAAGGCACGATACTCACGGTGCTCTCTGACATGGCGATCGCCGCGCGCGGCGCCTCTGAGGAGCAGCAGAGCTTCGACGACGCGCTCGAGACGGTCTCGGCGGCCGCGCATGCCTCGGTCCAGCGTACCCCCGAGCTCCTGTCCGTGCTCAAGGAGTCCGGCGTGGTCGATTCGGGTGGCTTCGGTCTGGCGATCATCTACGACGCGGTGGCCAATATCCTGCTCGGCAAAGAGGAGGCCGCGACGCCCGTCTTCATGCCGGCCGGCCTGCTCTCGGTCGATCCGGTCGACGACTGGGATGACGAGGAGTATCTGTACTGCACGGAGTTCCTGCTCTTTGGCGACGACATCGATCGCGAGCGCGTCCATGACCACATCGCCACCCAGGGGGGCTCTGAGCTCGTCGTCGGTGACTTCGGTCAGTATAAGATCCACGTCCACACCGACGACCCCTCAGCGGTGCTCGCCTTCGCGCTGAGCAAGGGCGAGGTCTCCGACGTCCACATCCATAACATGCGTCGTCAGCAGGCGGAGCGTGGCAAGGGGCCGGCCGCAGCCCTTCCTCATCGCAAGATCGCGGTCATCGCGGTCTCTGTCGGCAAAGGCGCCGGTGAGATCCTGAAGTCGCTCGGAGTGGCGGCCCTGGTCTCGGGCGGTCAGACGATGAACCCCGCGACCCAGGATTTCGTCGAGGCGGCCGCCTCGGTACCGGCCGATTCCTACATCCTGCTTCCCAACAACCACAACATCATCATGGCGGCGCGCTCTGCCGCCGAGCTCATCGCTGCTCCGACCGTCGTCGTGCCCACGACCTCGGTCCTGGAGGCTTTCTCCGCCCTGCTGGCCTTCGATGAGGAGGGCTCACTTGAGGAGCAGCAGGAAGAGATGACTGAAGCCGCCTCAGAGGTCACGACCGCCGAGGTCACGACTGCGGTCAAGGACGCGAAGTCACCGGTAGGCGATATCTGCGCGGGCGAGATCATCGGGATCGTCGGATCCAAGGACATCCGCGCCAAGGGGACGAGCATCCCCGAGGTCGCCGTCGCCCTGCTCGAGACCCTGCCGCTTGACGAGGCCGACACGGTCACCCTGCTTGCGGGCGCAGAACTTGACGCGTCCGATCTTGAAGCGGTCCAGACCCTGCTCCAGGAGCGCCATCCTGACCTTGAATACGATACCCAGGACGGGGGACAACCGCTCTACCCCTTGATCATGTCCGTGGAGTAAGGGAACGTCTACGCGTGCGCGGAAACGAGAAGATAGCCATCGTCACCGACGGCTGCTGTGACATCGGCTCCGGCGAGGCCGCGCGCCGCGACATCACGGTCGTACCGATCGGCATCCTCTTAGGCGACGGGACCCAGACGGACTCGGCGCGCTTTACCGCGAAGGACTTCTGGGACGCGGTGCTCGCAGACATCGATGAGCTCCCCAAGACCTGGATGCCCTCGCCGACCCAGTTCCGCGAGGCCTATGAGCGTTTGGCTGACGAGGGCGCCACGCACATCCTCGTCGTCGCGATGTCATCGGGGCTTTCCGGGACCTGCGAGGCCGCCCGTCAGGCGGCCGCAGACGCATCGCTGCCGATCGAGATCATCGATACTCACGCCGTCACCCGTGGCATCGCGATCATCGCGCTGGCGGCGGCCGAGGCCCGTGATGCCGGGCTTTCCTTCGAAGAGGTCGTCGCCTATACCTCGGCGGTGCGCAACTCCCTGCATATCAACTTCGTCGTCGACAGCCTCGAGTATCTGGTCCGGGGAGGCCGGGCGGGCAAGTCCGCGCAGGTCCTGGCCTCGGCGCTCAACATCAAGCCGGTCCTGCGGGTCTTCGAGGACGGACACATCGACCCCTACAAGAAGTGTCGCGGCGCGAAGAAGGCCTTCGCGGAACTGGCGAAGCGCGCCGTTGAGGACACCCCGGGGGAGGGCTGGCACTATTCGCTCGCGATCACGAGTAAGCCGGAACTTGAGGCGACGATCAACGAAGCGCTCGCGAAGGCGGATTTCAAGGCAAGCTACGACGGACCGTTCCAGGTCGGTATCGTGGTGGGCATCTACTGCGGGCCGGCTACCATCGGCATACTCACGTATCGGCGCCCGCCCTTGCCGCAGGTCTAGCCCCATGGCGAGCTTCGCCGCACATCCGGCCCAGCGGATGCTTGCCTGGGATGATCCGGTCGCCACCGCGCGCTTCGTCGACGCAGAGCGCGCCGCCCTGCTCGCGAAGCTCGACATCACCCGCATCGGGCATCTGCTCTCTCATCGGCCCCTGCGCTATCTCGACCTGACGCATAGCTCGACTTTGGCAGAGGTCAGCCGGGGAGAAGCGACCGTCCAGGGGACCGTCTATGAGGTCAAGGAGCGCAGGCCCCGCCCCCGCTTGCTCGTGACCGAGGTGGCGCTCGTCGATAACACGGGGACCCTGCTCGGGGTCTGGTTCAACCAACCCTGGGTCAAGAAGGCCTTCGCGGTGGGCGAGACGGTGGCCTTCGCCGGCGAGGTGGTCTTCGACTACGGCTTCAACCGCATCATCCAGCCGTTCTACGAGAAGCTCGCGGAAGCTGGCCAGCCCGTCAACCTGGGCCGTATCCTGCCCGTACACCCGACGACCGAGGGGCTCTCGCTCGGGTGGCTGCGGCGCATCGTCGCGGCGGCCACAGATGACTACGCCCAGGTGCCCGAATACCTGCCGCCTGCGCTGCTCGATCAACGAGGGCTCATGCCCCTGGCCCAGGCGCTGCGCGAGCTGCATTTCCCTGAGACTCTGGAGCGCGCGAGTGAGGCACGCCGTCGCCTGGCCTATGGTGAGTTCTTCGACTTCAGCCTGCTCATGGCGCGCCGAGGCCTTCGCGCCCGCCAGGCGGGGCAGGGGAGGCGCCATGTTATCGACGGGCGGGGTCTTGCGCTCCTGCGCGAGACCCTCTCCGGGGAGCTGACGCTCACGGCCGATCAGGAGACAGCGATCACAGAGATCACGCGCGACATGGCAGCCCCTGATGTGATGAACCGGCTGCTGCTCGGCGACGTCGGGACCGGCAAGACCCTGGTGGCGCTCTTCGCGCTGCTCTGTGCCGTCGATACCGGGACCCAGGCCGCGATGATGGCGCCGACCGAGGTCCTGGCCCAGCAGTACGCGGCCAGGCTCGGACCCCGGCTCGATGAGCTCGGCGTGCGCTGGGCCCTGCTCACCAGCTCGACCACAGCTCCAGAGCGTACCCGCATCCTGCAGGGACTGGCCGACGGATCGATAGCGGTCGCCTTCGGGACGCATGCCCTGATCGAAAGGGCGGTCAGCTTCAAGGATCTGACCTTGATCGTCATCGATGAGCAGCATCGCTTCGGCGTCGAGCAGCGCCAGGCGCTTCTGGGCAAGGCACAGGCGCCCGATGTGCTCATCATGACCGCGACTCCCATCCCGCGCACGCTGGCGCTGATCGGCTACGGCGACCTGCAGACCTCTTACCTGCGTACCCGTCCGATCACCGGCGCCGGAGTCAGGACGCAGCTGGTCGACGCCACGGGCACGGCGCAAGCTTACCGCGCGGTGCGCGAGGCGGTCGCGGCAGGTCATCAGGCCTACGTCGTCTGCGCGCTCATCGAGGATTCTGAAGCGAGCGATCTGAGATCGGTCGAAGAGGAGGCCCGTCACCTGAAGTCCGCGATCTTCTCTGACCTGCGCGTCGAGATACTGACCGGCAAGATGACCGCGGCAGAGAAGGAGACGACGATGGAGCGCTTCGTCTCCGGCAAGATCCAGGTGCTCGTCGCGACGACGGTCATCGAGGTCGGCATCGACGTCGCCAACGCGACGGTCATGATCGTGCTCGATGCGGATCGCTACGGCCTCGCGCAGCTCCATCAGCTGCGAGGCCGCGTGGGTCGGGGGCCGGTCTCCGGAGAGGTCTGGTTGGTCGCGCGCCACGCCAGCGATCAGGGTCGCCAGCGTCTCAGGGCCCTGGTCGAGATCGACGACGGTTTCCGTCTTGCAGAGCTCGACCTCAAGATGCGCGGCGCAGGCGAACTTCTGGGGAGCCGGCAGAGCGGGATACCCCGCTTCAGGATCGGAGACGTCGCGGTCGACGGCGAACTTGTCGAGGCCGCGCACTGCGACGCCCAGGCCTGCAGGCAGCTCTCAGCGTCCGAGGCCCTGCTGGAGCTGCGCGTCACGCAACTGGAGTCCGACTTGCGCCTCGAAGGCCAGCTGAGCTGATGCGCGTCGTCTCGGGCAGACTCAGGGGCCGCCACCTCAGTGCGCCTGCACGCTCCGGCACCCGTCCGACCTCGGACCGGGTCCGCGAGGCCCTGTTCTCTCATCTGGAGGCGCGGCTCTCTGGCCTGGAGGACCTGCGGGTCCTCGACGCCTTCGCCGGGACCGGGGCGCTCGGGATCGAGGCGATCTCGCGCGGGGCAGCGTCCTGCCTGTTCATAGAGAGTGACCGGGCGACGGCTGAAGTCGCGCGGAGCAACTTCGAACACTGCGGACTGACCGAGGAGGCGGCCCGTCTGCGGGTGGGCAACAGCTTCGTGCTCGCGGGGCGCATCGCCCGTGAGGGCCCCTTCGACCTGATCCTGCTCGACCCGCCCTACGCGACGCCGCCGGCAGAGGTCCTGCGTTTCGTGGACGCACTCTCAGAGGCGGGAGCCCTGGGCCCGGAGGCCTACCTCGTCTACGAGCATCAGCGGGACCGTCCGATCGACTGGCCCGGATGGTATCATGGACAGCACACGGCGCGCTATGGAAAGACCTGGTTAAGCTGCGCCTTTAGCGGAGAGGAGCACAGACGGGTATGACGACCGCCATCGTACCGGGCACCTTCGACCCCATCACTTCAGGGCATCTCGATATCATCGAGCGCGCGGCGACACTCTTCGATGAGGTGGTCGTCGGCGTCGCTGCCTCGGCGCACAAGAACGGCACCGGCCCGCTCTTTGCCGCGCAGCTGCGCGTCGAGCTCATCTGCCAGGCCACCGCACACCTGCCTCGCGTGCGAGTCGCCTCCTTCGACACCCTGCTGATCGATTTCGTCAGGGCCCAGAAGGGCGACGTCATCGTCAAGGGCCTGCGCGCGATGACCGACTTCGAGCTCGAGTTCCAGATGGCCGCGCTCAATGCCCGCATGGACTGCGAGGTCGAGACACTCTTCATCATGTCATCGCCCGAGTACATGTATCTCAGCTCATCGGCGGTCAAGGAGATCGCGGCTCTGGGCGGTTCAGTGAAGGGTCTGGTCCCCGCCTGCGTAGAAGAGGCGCTGCTCGATGAGTCTCGGTGATATCCCAGATAACGGGGGAGCGTCAGCCTGGCGCAATCCTGCAGGGCATATGGTACTATACAATGCGGTACTATCGTAGACGGGGAGAGCAGCACCCAACCCGAAAGGTGTAACTGATGGACATTCTGCAACTCATCGATCGCATCGAGGAGGTCATCGACAGCGCGAAGTCGGTGCCTCTCAGTAGCAACAAGATGGTCGATCCAGATGCGATCTTCGACATCATCGATGAGATCCGCGGTCAGTATCCCGAGGACCTGAAGCAGGCGAGGTGGATCGTCAAGCAGCGCCAGGAGATGACCGAAGAAGCCGAGCGCGAGGCCAACCGTATCCTCGAGGAGGCCCAGGAGCGCGCGCGCGGACTGGTCGCTGACACCGAGATCGTACGCCAGGCTGAGGCGCGCGCCGCCGAGATCATGGACGATGCGCGGGCCAACGAGCGTGAGATCCGCATGGGTGCGGAGGACTACGCCGATGAGATGATGGCCAACCTTGAGGTCAACCTCGGCAAGATGCTCACGGCCGTCCAGCGCGGGCGTGACCGTCTGCAGGGCAAGCCGATCACCCGCTGACGAAGAGAAGGAAACAGAGAACATGGCAGTACCCAAGAGGAAAAAAGGACGCGCGAAGACCAACTCCCGCCGCAGCAGCCACAGCCTGGACGCCGCGGCGACCCAGGAGTGTCCGCAGTGTCATGAGCCCAAGCTCCCGCATCGCGTCTGTCCGCACTGCGGCACCTATAACGGCAAGCAGGTCATCGCGGTCTAGGGACAACGCGGACATGGATATCACAGCCCGGATCTCCGTCGATGGACTCGGCGGAGATCTTGCACCTCAGGCGGTCATAGACGGCGTGCGCCGGGCGCTTGAGCGCGACGACGCGCTGGAGGTCTTGCTCACCGGCCCCGCAGACGCCCTGAGTCCCTTCGCCGGACCGCGTCTGAAGGTCCACGCGACCACTGAAGCGATCACGATGGGCGAGCATCCCGTGCAGGCGGTACGGACCAGGAAGGACTCCTCGCTGGTCGTGGCGGCACGGCTGGTCAAAGACGGCCAGGCTGACGGCTTCTTCAGCGCCGGCTCGACCGGCGCCTGTCTGGCGGCCGGCACGCTGATCGTCGGACGCATCCCCGGGGTGCTTCGTCCCGCCATCGCGGTGGTCCTGCCGGGAAAGAAACCCACCGTCTTTCTGGACACCGGCGCCAACGCCGACGTGAAGCCCGCGTACCTCTTCCAGTACGCGCAGATGGGCGCCGCCTACGCGCGCGCGATCCTGGACCTCGAGGCCCCGCGCCTCGCCCTGCTCAACATCGGCGAGGAGGACTCGAAGGGCAACAAGCTGGCCCAGGAAGCCTTCGAGCTCATGGGAGACAAGCTCCCGGACTTCATCGGCAACGTCGAAGGCCGCGATCTTCTGGCCGGCGTCGCTGACGTGATCGTCACCGATGGCTTCACCGGTAACGTCACACTCAAGACCCTCGAAGGTTCAAGCAGCTATATCCTGGGCGCCCTCAGGGACGCGCTCATGGCCTCGACGATCTCGAAACTGGGCGCGCTCGCCTTGAAACGACAGCTGAGCGGCCTCAAAGCGCGTCTCGATCCGGACACCTACGGGGGCGCCCCGCTGCTCGGTGCTGCGGGGCTGGTCTGCATCGGGCACGGCTCGTCATCGGCCGAGGCGGTCTGCTCCGGCATCCTGGTGGCGGCCAAAGCGGTGCGAGCGGGGCTGGTCGCGCGCATCGCATCACAAGTGTCGTCCAGCTCTTGAACCGACCCGTTCTCTGTGGTTTAATGCTGATTGACATCAACGATTCTAAGGAGCTACACATGGAGAGAAGCGAAGTGCTGAAGACGATCACCTCGGTCGTTGCTGATCAGCTGGGCGTTGAGGCAGGCGAGGTCAAGGAGACCTCTTCTTTCATCGAGGACTTCGGGGCGGACTCGCTCGATCTGGTCGAGCTGGTCATGGCCTTCGAGGACGAGTTCGGTATCACGATCCCCGACGAGGACGTCGAGAACATCAAGACGGTCGCAGACGCGGTCGACTTCGTCGTGGCGCATTCATAGAGCCTCGTACAACGGCTTGGCAAGGGCTCCTGCGACCTGTCGCGGGGGCCCTTTTCGCTCGGTTACAATAGAGAGGCCATGGAGACATCGACCCCCTCATATGACGACAGGCTCACGCGTGCAGAAGCGATCCTGGCGTATCGCTTCCGCGACCGCGCCCTGCTGCAGCAGGCGCTGACGCATGCCTCGGCGACCGAGGGCGATCCGCTCGACGACTATGAGCGCCTCGAGTTCCTGGGCGATGCCGTCCTCGGTTTCATCATCGCAGAGGCGGTCTATGAGCGCTATCCCACGATGCCGGAAGGCGATCTGACCAAACTGCGGGTCGCGGTGATCAGGGGCAGCTTCCTGTCCCAGATCATGGCGGAGCGGGGATTTGCTGAGCTCATCATCTTCGGGGCGAGCGAGAAAGGATCTGCATCGCGCGGGCTTCCCTCGGCGCTTGAGGACTGTTACGAGTCCGCTACGGCTGCGCTCTATCTCGACGGGGGGCTGGATGAGGCGCGGCGCTGGGTGCTCGACACCCTGGGACCCTTCCTGTCGGCTGAGCTCCTTCAGACCGCGACAAGCCCCAAGACCCGCCTGCAGGAGGTCGTTCAGGAACGTGGTCGCAGCATCGAGTACCGCATCGTCGATGAGTCAGGACCGGCCCATGCCCCAAGATTTACCGCGGCGGTGCTGATCGACGGGCGTGAGCGGGCCCGGGCCCAGGGCGCTTCGAAGAAAGAGGCGCAGTCTGAAGCCGCCGCTCTCGTTCTCAGGGACTTTCCTGGGATAGAATAGAGAGCGATGTATCTCAAGTCTCTGACACTGAAAGGCTTCAAGTCCTTCGCGGACCGCAGCGTCCTGGCCGTCGAGCCGGGTATCACCTGTATCGTGGGTCCCAACGGCTCGGGCAAGTCGAACATCGCCGATGCAGTGCTCTGGGTCCTCGGCGAGCAGAGCGCGAAGACCCTGCGGGGCCAGGCGATGGAAGACGTCATCTTCGCGGGATCTTCCGCGCGCAGCGCCGTCGGCGTCGCGGAGGTCGACCTCGTCTTAGACAACAGCGACGGCCTGCTGCCCCTGGAGTTCGACGAGGTCACGATAACCAGGCGCATGTATCGCTCGGGAGAGAGCGAATACCTCATCAACCAGAGCCCGACCCGCCTGCTCGACATCGTCGATCTGCTTCATGACACGGGCCTGGGTCGCGACGCGCACTCCATCATCAGCCAGGGACATCTGGCCGAGGTCTTAGAGGCGCGCCCCGACACAAGGCGCGCGCTCATCGAGGAGGCCGCCGGTACCTTGAAGCACAAGCGTCGCAAGGAGCGCGCTCTGCGGCGCCTCTCCGGGCTGGACGAGAAACTCCAGCGCGCGGCCGACATCGCCAGGGAGATCGACCATCAGCTGCGTCCGCTCGAGCGCCAGGCCTCGCGTACGAGCAAGTATCAGGAGATGACCGATGAGCTGCGTGAGCTCGAAGTCGCCCTGGCCGTCGATGAACTGCGCGGCCTGCAGGCCGAGTGGGACGTATTGCTCAAGACCGAGAAGGAAAGCGAAGCCGCCCTCGAGATCGCGAGCTACCAGCTGAGCGAGCGCGAGCGGGAGCTGGACTCGCTCCAGCATCTGCTCGAAGAGAAGGGCCTGTTCGTCGGAGACCTCGGCGAGCAGCGACGCCGGATGCAGTCCATCCAGGAGCGTCTCGACGCGAGCCTGCTGCTGCTTGAGGAGAAGGGCAAGAACCTCGTCGCGCGCCTCTCTGAGCTGCGGATGAACCTCTCGCACGCCCAGTCACAGGTGCTCAGCGCGCGGGAAAGTCGCGAGGCCCTGTCCCAGCAACGCGTCGAGGCCGATGCTCAGCTGCAGGAGCTCTACTCACAGCTCGCCGAACTGCGGCGGGGAGGCGAGCAGGCGCGCAAGGCGCGCAACTCCGCCGACGAGGCCTTCAACAAGCTCAGTTCGTCTATCCGCTCCGCCCAGGCACGAAGCGACGAGGCGCGGGTCGCCAAACTCAAGCTCGAACAGGAGCTCGCCTCGCTGATGACCCAGAAGGACCTGCTCTCCGCACGAAGCGAGGCGCTGGCGAACGAGCTTGCCAACCTTCACGAGACGCTCAGCGCGCGGCGGGCCCAGGCAGAGGTGATCGAGACCGATTACCACCGGCTCGAGCGCGAGATCAGCGCCGCTGAGCTTGACGTCGACAAGCGTGTGCGCGTCAACGAGTCGCGGCGCCGCGAGCTCGAGACGATCAGAAACGACCTGTTCGCCGCCCGGGGTGAGCAGGTCGCTCTTGAAGAGATGCAGCGTGCTCTGGTCTCGGCGACGCCTGCTCTGGAGGAGCTTCTGGAACGGGCGGATTCGATCCCGGGTTTCGAGGGCGTCGTGTCGGGCAGCATCAAAGCTGAGCCCGCGCTTGAGGCGCTGGCGGAGCGCGTCCTTGGCGCCGACCTCTTCGGTGTGTTCGTTCGTGATGGCAAGACGGCAAGAAAACTCGCCCGGGAGATAGCGGGCCACAGCTCCGGGGAACTCGCCATCATCCCGCTTGATATGACGCCGCCCAAGCTTTTGAAGAAGCCTCCTTGCGGCAGTTACCTGCTCGACCACCTTGAGTTCGATCAGCGCTACCTTACCGGGTTGAAGAGCCTGATCGGAGATGTCGTCTTAGTGTCTGACGCCAAGCAGGCGGTCGAACTCACCCAAGCAGGCAAGGAGCTGCGCGCGGTCACCCCAGACGGGGTCGTTTTCTGGCCATCCGGCAAGATCAGTCTCGGACGTCCGGTCGCCGACAACGAGGGTGTGCTGGCGCGCGCGCGTCGCATCAACGAGCTCACGGAGCTGCAGACGCGCCTGGAGGCCGACCTCGGAGAACGCGAAGCTGAACTGGCGCTGGCAGAAGAAGCGCTGGCCTCGGCCCAGCAGGATGCTCTGGAGCTCAACCAGCGCTCCGCGAACCTTATCGGCCAGCGAGATTCCATCCAGCAGGAACTGGGTCGGATCGAGGACCAGGCGACGAAACTCACCGCGGAGAGCACAACGCTTGAGGCGCGCTCCAACGAGGTCGCCGCGAGTCTTGGAACACAGGCGCCCGCCGTCCAGGCCGTCGACGAACAGATCGCCGGGCTGGCCGCAGAGATCGAGGACCTGCGGGCGCGCGGCGCCGATCTTGAGAGCGATCGTAACCTGAAGTTCCGCGATGAATCGACGGCGACCGATCGTCTTTCTGCCTGCCAGGTCGAGATCGCGACTGTCGGCGAACGCGTCAAGCATCTGACGACCCGCTTTGCCGCTGCCGAAGCAGAGGTCAGGAAACTGGAGCAGACGATCGAGGCGACGGCCGCGCTCGAAAGCGCCCTGGAGCTTCTGCGCGAACGCGTCGAGCCGCTCCACGAGACCTTCGCGATCCTGCAGGAACGCGCCGATCACTGGGCTATCATGCTGCGTGACCGCGCGAACCTGGAACAGAGCGACAGCGCGAGCCTGCGCGAGACCGTCCACGCTTCGCAGGACCAGCTGCGCGCGGCACAGGAAGTACTGCGCGCTGACGAGCAGACCCTCGCTGAGCTGAGGGTGCGCAAGGGTCAGATGGAG